>JAYVIK010000001.1:0-19674 GCA_043770265.1 Flavobacterium sp.
TTATATCATCAACAAAAATACACAACTTATCACTAATAAAATTGCTATCGATATAATAGGTGTCGTTTGCTATCAATTTTACCCGATCATCAAAGCTCAAATTACCATAATCAGTAACATAAGTTTGATTTCTATAAATTTTAGACTCGATACTTGCTTTTTTGTTGTTCTGAAAAAGAAAACTATTCAAACATTTCTTAAAATAAAAACACAAAAAATTGGAAGCCGTGGGAATCGACAAATAAGGACTCGGAAGAATTACAATTTCATTTTTAGACAGAAGCAAATCGCCAAATTCTGCTATGAATCCATTAAATAATTGATTTGCAAACTTCTCTGCAAATTGTTTGTCCCCAAATTTGAACCAACTGTATTCGTTGGCATCAAATGGACATTGGTCTTCGTCGGTAATTTTGTGTAAACTGTAACTTGTATTCAATTTCTATATTTTTAGTAAAAAAGCATCAAATCCAAAATTCAATGCTCCATTATAATCCGCTATCTTATTGTCGCCTATGTGCAAAACTTCTTTTTTATCTAACGATTTAAAACTTTTAATCTCATCATAAACCAACTGAAATATGGCGGAGTTGGGCTTTGAAAAACCGACTTCATCAGAAAAAATTTCAAAAGAAAAATAAGGCCTTAATTCGTAATGCTCCAATACTTTTCTTAAAGTAGCACCTTTTATAAATGCTGTGTTGCTTAGTATATTTATCGTTTTTCCTTGTTCAACGATTTTCTTGAAAAACAATTGAATTTTCGGATCAATTAAATCGGGTCTAAAATTCATAAATAATAATTCGGTTTCATCATAAAACTGCGTTAATTTTTCAGTTCCAATTGCATCAATTTTCACATTTAAGGCGTTCAGAATTAAATAATAAATCTCAAATGTATCTATGTTTAATCCGGTTTTCTCGTTGATATTGTTGCACAACAAATCATAATACCTGACTACTTCCGACAATTTATCCATTGAACAGTCAATTTCAAAAAAATCTTTGAACAATAAATTTCTTTTATTTTTAAATTCGGGATTAGATTTTATTAATGTAAGCCACAAATCAAATGAGAAATGTTGGTGCTGCTGAATGTTTATTTCCAAAATTATTTATTTATTGTGTTTGACATTGATTTGTATGATTTAAGTCCGCTTTGTTACAGTTTGTAATGATTGTCCGCCACAACTAAATAATTTATTAGAACAAAATTAAAGGTTTCTTTGGTTGATTTGTTCACTTTGATGGTTTTTTGTGGAAATAATAGTAAGTCTAAAATTGATGTCAAGAGAATTGAATTTTAATTCTGAAATATTTTTTTCTAACACTACATTTTTATCCTGTGATAATCTTGCAAAGTTGAAAAAATATCCAATATGTATATTCTATCTTCTTCAATTCTATATACTATTTTGTAATTCCATTTGGGGAAAAATCTAATTTTTTCAGAATTAAACAATGGTTCTTTCGGGTTTTTTTCTGGAAAGATATTTAGTTTTTCGACTAAGTCAAACAAAGTATCTACAACTAAGTCCGCATTTTGAGGACTTTCTTCAAAAATATAATCATAGATAGATTGCATAGAAAATATAGCTTCTTCCGACCATTCTAAAGGTTTCATTTGCGATTAAGTTTGTTTTTTGCTTCTGTTGTTGAATAACCAATAGCTCCAGAATCAGAAGCAACCATTATTTGGTCTAAATGGTTTGTGTATTCTTTTACAGAGAGTGCCTTCCCAGAAGTGGTATAAGCAAAAACGTCCTTATTTAGCAATTCCTCAATTTCATTTAGCAATTTTAAATCTGAAATATCTAAAATCCTATGAACAATATTGTTGCGTTGTGTTGTTAGACTCATAACTATATTTATTGAATAAAAATGGGTTAAATATTCTTAAAACTTAACTTCTAATTTCTCAGAAACAAAAACTTCATTTTGATAATATTCCAAAAACCAATGGTTGTCTTTTGAAACCAAAACACCTTGAATAGCATCATTTTTGGCAATATAACTTGTTGAAAGCGATGTTTTATACAATTTCATTACTACTTTTGGCTGGCTGTCAATCAATTGAAAACCATAAGTTGTAGGTTGTGCATATAGCAATCCAATATTAGTAAGCTGCTTTCTAGGTTTTGAAGGATCAATAATGGGAACTATTTCTGGAACAGGACTTGGTATGACAACTCGATCAGGTGTTTTTGTTATAACATTCGTTTCCGCTAAAATTGGAACGGCAGGCGCTGAAACAGTTGCTTTGGAATCCAAATTTTTATTGCCTTTGTAGGCATATTTTAAATCATAAACAGATGTAAAAGCATTGTCTAAAGCTTCTTTATATGCAATTATATACTCCTTTTCTCTACTTTTTCCAACATTGGATTTGTAGATTTCAGTACCATAACAATCCTTGAAAGTCACGTAAAGTTTTGTAATCAAAAATGCATTTTCTTTTTTTACATCTAAATACAAGAGATTACAACGACCGTTCATTGCGGCTGGAATTTCTTCATTAGCATAAAATGCCATAAAACCCGCTTTCTCTAAATTAATCTTCGTTATTGTTTGAAGCCGATATTGATTATCCGCACTTTGGAAATCATATCGCAATGGAATGATTACCGCAGCATAATCATTTACAGTTTGCGAAAAACTGTGACTTGCAATACATAAAAACAAGAATAAGATTTTAGATTTCATCTTTTTATAAATATTTTTTTAGTTCTAATAAATGGTTTACCTGCTTGATGGTGTTGGCAACAGGAACGTTGTTTTCATTAAAAAAAACAGCATCTAAGCCCGCATCCAAAGCGCCTTGAACATCAGCTTCTATACAATCGCCAATCATAATACTATTCTCTTTTTTGGCTTGAGCCAAATTCAAAGCAAAATCGAAAATCTTTTGATTTGGTTTTTTTACGCCCGCCATTTCCGAATTGGTGACACTTTTAAAATAAGGTGTAATGTACGAATTATTCAATTTGTTGTCTTGAACTTCGGCAAAACCATTCGTGATAATGTGTAAGTTGTATTTCGGTTTTAAATAATCCAATATTTCAATCGTTCCGTCATATAAATGATTAAATTTCGGCAGATAATGAATGTATTCCAAAGACAATAAATCCACCACATCATCGGAAACATTGTGTTGTATCAAATCGAAACTGTCTTTCAACCTACCGAAACGCAATTCTTTTTGAGTGATTTCGTCCTTGCGGTATCTTTCCCAATATGTGCGGTTTAAGGGAACATAAAAATGAAGGAATTCAGCCATATCAACTGAAACATTGTGCAATTTAAAAACAGTTTCGAATGCCAATGCCGAGTTCTTTTCGAAATCCCAAAGGGTGTGGTCTAAGTCAAAAAAGACGTCTGTTATATTTGTAGTCATAGTTTATATAATTTAAAAAATCCCTTCGTCTGCAAAACTGAAATAGCCATTCTCGGCAACAATAACGTGATCCAAAACCTGAATGTCTAAATGTTGTCCCGCTACTTTTATTTTTTTGGTAATTTGCTTGTCGGCTTCGCTTGGAACAAGAGTTCCCGAAGGATGATTATGAGACAAAATGATTGCCGTTGCACCCAATTCTAGTGCTGTTTTGAAAACCAAGCGAACATCCACCATCGTCCCCGTGATTCCGCCTTTTCCTTGTTGCGATTTCGACAACACTTTATTGGAATTGTTCAAATACAAAACCCAAAATTCTTCGTGTGGCAGTTCGCCAATGATGGGTTGCATCAATTCGAAAATCATTTTGCTGGAGGTAATTTTAGTCAATTCTAAAGCGTCCTCTGCCCTTCTCCGTCTTCCCAATTCCATTGCGGCTAAAATTGAAATGGCTTTGGCCTCGCCTATTCCCTTGAAAGTCATTAATTGTGTGATGGTCAATTTCCCTAAAGCATTCAAATTGTTGTCTACACTCGCCAAAATCCTTTTGCTCAATCCCACCGCCGATTCGTTTCGGCTTCCAGAACCAATCAAAATGGCAATCAGCTCGGCATCGCTCAGCGCACTTTTGCCTTTCAGCATCAGCTTTTCGCGTGGTCGGTCGTCTTCTGACCAATTCGTTATGGGAAAATTTGTTTGTTCCATTTTCAGATTTTAGATTGCAGATTTCAGATTTCAGATTTCAGGTTGCAGGTTTCAGATTTTAGATTGCAGATTTTAGATTTGTGCATAATGGTGGTGCAGTGTAAAATTGAAAACAAACCCTAAAAATCGACAACTGATTAATTCTTAAATTTTCTTTTTCATACAAATACTATCCTTTAAACCTATATACGGTTCGTAATTATCGGAAATTTCATATCCCACTTTTTGATACAATCCGATGGCTTCTTTTTGTTTGTACAAAGTTTCTAAAATAGCATTTGAATAGCCACTTTGTGCTGCCATAAATTCTAATTCTTGCAATATTTTTTGAGCTAAGCCCATTCCTCGGGCTTCTGGAGAAACAAACATACGCTTAATTTCGACCGTATTCCCATCATACTTTTTAAAACAACCACAAGCTACAGCTTTGTCACCAAGATAAATCAGCACTACGTTTGGATTAATTTCAATGATATTATTTCCCCAATAATTCGTTTTTAATTCCGGATATTTTGCCCATAAATAGGCGTCAAATGCGGCAATTAAATCGATGAAATCCTTGTTTTCGCTTGTGGTTTTGATGGTTTTTATTTTGTCGCTCATATCATCTTCAAATTACTCAATCAAGGCCTTTACTTCATCAAAATTCAATCCGCCATAATTTCCAGAACTCATCAATAGTAACGCGGAATTATAAAAATTAAGATTAAAAAGATAGTCTTTAAAATCTTTCGGATTGGTATAAATGATCAAATCTTCTCTGTTGAAAGCTTTTGCAATTTGCTCATACGTGACTTCTTCGAGTTGTTTTATTTTTACAGCATCAGGCGAATAGAAGACCACTGCAACATCAGCATATTCTAATGCGCCTTCGTACTCTTTCAGGAATTCGGCATTCAAACTGCTGTAGGTGTGTAATTCTAAACAAGCTACCAACGTTCTATTTGGATATTGTTCTTTCACGGCTTTTGTGGTTGCGGCTACTTTGCTTGGCGAATGGGCAAAATCTTTGTAAGCGACTTTACCTTTACCTTCTGCGATTTTTTCCAAACGTTTTGATGCGCCTTTGAAACTCGCAATAGCTTCGTAAAAATCGGCTTCGTCAACGCCCATATTTTGGCAAATCCATTTGGCTCCAGCTAAATTGTTCAAGTTGTGCGCTCCAAAAACCTCAATTGGCATTGCGCCTTCTGGCGTTTCTAAAAGTGTGACTCCGTCTTTTACTTCATATTTTGGTGTTGTATAAGGAAGTTTACGAATAGGATTTGTTGCGGCTTCGGCAACACGTTTTACTTCAGAATCGTCTTCATTATAGACCAAGATTCCGCCATTTGTGATTTTTTGAATAAAAATCTCAAACTGTTCTACATAGAAATCGTAAGTCGGAAAAACATTAATATGATCCCAAGCAATTCCAGAAATCAACGCTATATTGGGCTGATACAAATGAAATTTTGGTCGGCGGTCTATTGGCGAAGACAAATATTCATCACCTTCCAGAACGATAAAATCATTATCTTCAGTAAGATGTACCATCGTGTCGAAACCTTCTAATTGTGCGCCCACCATATAATCCACCTCAATATTATGAAAATGCATTACGTGCAAAATCATTGAAGTGATGGTCGTTTTTCCGTGTGAACCACCTATGACTACGCGGGTTTTGTTTTTGGATTGTTCGTATAAAAATTCTGGATAAGAATAAATTTTCAATCCCAATTCTTGTGCTTTCAGCAATTCGGGATTATCGGCTTTAGCGTGCATTCCAAGAATTATAGCTTCTATATCAGAAGTGATTTTTTCAGGAAACCAACCCATTTCTGCAGGTAAAATTCCTTTCTTTTCCAATCTGGTTTTTGAGGGTTCAAAAATAGCGTCGTCGCTTCCTGTAACTTGACATCCTTTGTTGTGTAAAGCCAGAGCTAAGTTGTGCATCGCACTTCCGCCAATAGCTATAAAATGTGTTTTCATCATAAATTTCAATTTTTAAAATTGCTTCACTTGTTCGCTAAAGCTCGTGTCCAAATTCCAATTACCTGAATTTGAAAATGATTATTTTTTATCGAATTGTTGTTTTAGTTCCGCTGCCTTTTTAGGGTTATTTAATTTCTTCAAATATAAATCATACAACGCTTGAAAAGTAGCTTTAGATCTACCAATTTCGTTGGCTTTGATATAATTTTTTTCGGCTGCAGTGTATCTATCGAAATATTCGTCAATATGACCTCTTGACAAATAACCATCAACGGGCGAAATTGCCAACAATTCTTTAGAATATTGTTTGGCTTTTGATTCGCTTCCGCCCACAATTCCTGGTAACTGAATATAAATCATCACCAATGCCCAGCGTGCTTCAATGTGTTTTGGGTTCAATTCGATGGCTTTTTCGAAAGATTCTTTTACTTCCCCAATCATCCCAAGAGCCTTGAATTTATTAGCCTCTTTGGCCTTCATTCCCAATGCGCCTCCATATTTATAGTAAAAATTGGCTTCGTTGGGTTTCACTTGTTTCAGTTTTTTGTAATACACAATGGCTTTGTCCCAAGATTTTTGATGACCAGCAATGTCGCCCAAATATTCCAAAGTTTTTAAATGTGCGGGATTTTCTTTTAAAACAATTTCTAAAGCGGGTCTTGCCAAATCGTATTTCTTCGCTTCGAATAATTTTTCGGCTTTATTGAAATCAGATTGTGACCACATCATAACTGGAAATAAGAAAAGAATGGTTAGATAATTTTTCATTGTTCAAAAATAGGGAAATAGCGTAATTTTCAGTTTTATTTAAGTAAAATTTAGTAATTTTCAAACATTAATTAAAGTGCATCCCAACCTTTTTTAAAAAATAGTCCTCAATACTATTAAACTTAACTTATGAAAAATATCTTATTTGCTTTCTTCCTGATTACATCGTCTTTTTATGCTCAAAATTATGAGAAAAACTGGAATAAAGTAATCGAAAATGAAAATAACGGCAAAATAAAATCGGCTAATACTATTGTTGCCAAAATTCATAAAAAAGCCATTGCTGACAAAAATGAAGTGCAAATCATCAAGTGTTTTTTCTATGAGTCGAAATATTTGCAGGTAGTTGACGAAAATGCGCAAAGTAAAATCATTAACAATTTAAAATCCGAAATAGACAAAGCTTCCATACCATCGAAAGCGATTTTGAATTTGGTTTATGCCAAATGTTTGAGTGATTATTATAATAAAAACCAATATAAACTACGACAAAGAACACCAATTGATTCAACAACTACCGATTTTTTAACTTGGACAATAGCCGATTTTGACGAACAAATTAAAGTGGCATTTGAAAATACGTTAAAAAACGAAACGGTTCTAAAATCAACTTCCTTAGAAAAATATGAAGCAATTTTTGATTTTCTTACTCTAGAAAAATTCAAGAAAGAAAACTTGTTCGACTATTTGCTCAAAGAAAATATTGAGTTTTTCACTACAAAAATAAAATCGTGGGGCATTGACTACCAAAATATTCTTGTTTATGAAAAAGAATTATTGGGAAAATCAACTGATTTTACTAAACTAAATTTCGATTTTATACAAGACGAAAACCTCAAAAAAGTACTGACTTTGTATCAAAAACAAGAGATTAATAGTTCTAGCTTAGAAAATAAATTTGAACGAATCAAATTTTGCAATACCAAATTAATTCATTCAAAAGACAATTATTTAACCGTACTACATTCGCTTCAAAAAGAATCCAAAGACTCCGTTTTGACCCAAAATATTCAGTTGGAGAAAGCAAATACAATTGCAGCACAAGCCTCTAAAGATAAACATCCTGAGTATAATACTCAAGCTGTTGCTATTCTGGACAGCATTCTAAAAGTCAATAATCGTTCAAATGCGTTCAAACTAGCAACACAAAAAAAACAAGAAATTACTAAAAAATCGTTGTATTTGTATTTGCAACGAAACAGTTATTCTGAGGAAAATACTAAAGCGCGCGTTACATACAAAAATGTCAATCGGCTGATGGTTTCTTTCTATAAAATCAAGCAGAAAACGGTTCAAGATCTTAGTAATTCACGTCGCAGCAGAGACAGTTTAGTAGGCATCATTATAAAAAACCAAACAGCCTTTATTGTTAAAAACTATGAACTCGAAGACAAAAAAAATCACTTTGAATACGCAACAGAAGTCCTTTTGCCACAGCTAAAAACAGGAAGTTATTTGGTTTATTTTGAAAGCGATTCTGATGCAAAAAACTTGAAAGCGGATGCTTATGAAACCATCACCATTTCGAATATGGCTCTTTTGGCTACGCAAAAAGACAAGACCGAAATTTATCAGGTTTTGGATAGAAAAACAGGCAAACCAATGGCGAATGTTAGCGTACAATCGCCCACTTTTGATAGAAAAACGAACCAAAACGGTATAGTTACAATTGATAGAAATGATAAGAATCAGCACGGTAACATATTCGAAACTATAACCTTGGCTCACGAACGGGATACGATTCAAATTGATAAAAGATACCTTGCTAACAGCACCACTTACGATGCAGAAAACGAAAATAAGACATTAGCCAAAGTTGAGCTTTATCTAGACCGAGCCATTTATCGTCCAGGACAGACGGTTTATTACAAAGGAATCGCTGCCAAGAAAACGGGTGCTCAATTGAGTATTGTTCCTAATTTAATGGTAAAAATTATTGTTGAAGATGCCAATAATAAAAACTTTAAGGAATTTGAAGCGACCACCAATGAATTTGGTTCCTTTTCGGGAGAATTTGTTTTACCAAAAACTGGGCTGACTGGTAATTTTAGAATAATAGCCGACGAACCCGAAGACACAAAAAAAGATCCTCTTTATGATAATTTTAAAAAACAACACCCGTTTTGGGATACTATAGATTTTGAAAATTCTTCGATCTCTTTTGATGTCGAAGAATACAATCGCCCCAAATTTGAAGTCAGTTTTGAGCCTGTAAAAAAAGCAGTTCAAGTCAATCAAAATGTAATTGTATTGGGACTTGCGAAAGCTTTTTCGGGCAGTACTATTTCCGATGCTAAAGTGGTTTACACCGTTACAAGAACTGTTTTACAATCGTACAGAAGTTATATCCCAGAAATAGCTGAAACAGTAATATCCGGCGAAACAAAAACTGATGCTTCGGGCAAATTTACCATTGAATTTATCGCAAAACCCCCTGAAAATGCCGCGCCAAAAGGGCTACCTGTTTTTAGCTACTTGGTAAAAGCTGATGTAACTGATATCAATGGCGAAACCCGTTCCACCGAAACGACCGTTAAAGTGGGCTATCATTCTTTGGTTTTAAATGCCACTATTGCAAATAAAATTGCAACCAAAGATAAAAACGAAATACAATTAAAAAGCATCAATCTCAACGGAGAATTTTTGGCGACCAAAGCCGAGATTAAAATTTATTTGGTAAGACCATTTTCTAATAAATTCAAACCTAGAAAATGGGACAAACCCGAAATTGAAACCATTCTGGCCGCCGATTTTGAACGCTTGTTTCCTTATGAAAACAACGAAAGCCCAATTGCAGGTACTGATTTAGGTACTTTGGTGTTTTCTAAAAGCATTGATACTGAAAAGGACAAAAACTTGATCTTAGATTTTATTTCCAATTACAAATCAGGACAATACAAATTGGTGTTTTCTGCCAAGGACAGTTTTGAAAACCCCATCGAAAGCACCGCCAATTTTCAACTAACACAAAGTAATGATAGATGCAATCCAAGTAAATTATTTACGGCAGTACAAATTAATGACGATGCTAAAAAAGATGGATTTGTTTTGATCAAATTAACATCGGATATTCCGAAACTCTATATCAATGCGAGCGGAAATTACCGCAGTCAACTCTATTTTGAGGATATTGTTCATTTGCAAAACAAAGAAACTACTATCAAAATTCCGTTGAAAAAGGAATTCGAAAAATCAATAAAAATAGGTTTTGAAAGTTTTTTTGAAAATGAAACTTTTACCGATGAGCTGGAAGTTGTTCTCAAAAACGAAGAACCCAAATTAGACTTTAGCGTTGAAAGTTTTAGAAACAAAATACAACCCGGCAGCACTGAAAATTGGTCGTTTCAACTGAAATCATCCAATACAACCACCGAGGCCGAAGTTTTGGCGTCGATGTATGACAGTTCTTTAGATCAATTTGCTAAGAAGGATTGGAACGGTTTAGCTTTTAGAGATTATAACTACAATGGTATTAATTTTAAGACAGAAGTAGGACATAATTGGATTACCAGCTCAATTAGAAACCTGAATACGATTTTGAATCCAATCAAACTGACTAACGAAAACATAAATTTAATGTGGTTTGGTTTCAATTTTAACGATTCATTTACTTCGGAACAAATAAGAGAATACCAAAAACAAATTACCAAAAAGATCAAAAAACCCCTGAATGCAAAAATGATTTCAGGCATTGTTTCAGATAAAACAGCAGCACTACCGGGTGTTACGGTTTTAATAAACGGAACTTTTAGAGGCACAACCACCGACTTTGATGGCTATTATCAAATTGAAGCCGCTATTGGCGAGGAATTAACTTTTTCTTTTATCGGTTTTGAAAATAAAAAAATTAACGTTGACAAAAAAGTAATTAATGTTCAATTAGTAGAATCAACCAGTTCTTTAGAAGAAGTAGTTGTTATGGGTTATGGAAGTATCAAAAAGAAATCTTTAACTGGTTTTGCAGCTGTCGTTGAAGAAGATAACTCAGTGTACAATACAGGAACAAAGGTAACGCTACACTCCGGACGACCTACAGGTGTTATGATTCGTGGACTCTCTTCCGAATCCTTAAAACTCGCAAAAGCTTTATTATATGTAGTTGACGGTGTACATACAACTGCCGAACAATATGAACTGATTTCTCCATCAGATATTATTTCCATTGATATTCTAAAAGACGCCTCAGCAACAGCAATATACGGAGCAAAAGCGGCAAACGGCGTCATCATCATTACAACAAAAAAATCCCTCGAAGCTTTAACCCAAGTAAAAGCAAGAAAAAATCTATCGGAAACGGCATTCTTCTATCCCAATCTAAAAACAGATGCAAAGGGAAAACTGAGTTTTAATTTCACTTCGCCCGAAGCTTTGACGGCTTGGAAACTGCGCTTGTTGGCACACAACAAAGAAGCTGTTTCTGGCTATTTAGAAAAAAGTGTCATTACCCAAAAAGAGTTGATGGTGTCACCCAATTTTCCTCGTTTTTTCAGGGAAAAAGATTCGATTGTCATTACTGCAAAAGTGGCGAATGTTACCAATGAAGCCAAAACAGGAATTGCGGTTTTGCAACTTTTTGATGCTACCACAATGCAAACTGTTGATGTGAAAATGGCGAATAACACTACCATCAAAAACTTTACTATTCCCGCTTATGGCAATACTACTGTAAGTTGGAAAATCTATATTCCAGAAGGATTGCAAGGCGTTCAGTATAAAGTATTGGCGAAAGCAGGCAATTTTTCGGATGGCGAAGAAAATATTTTACCGGTTTTGACCAATAATATGTTGGTTACGGAAAGCATTCCGATTTGGGTTAGAGAAAACACTAAGAAAGAATACACTTTTGAAAATCTGAAAAACAATGTTTCAACCACTTTACGAAACCATCAATTTACTTTAGAATATACCTCAAATCCAACTTGGCTTGCTATTCAATCTTTGCCCTATTTAATGGAATATGAACACGAATGTGCCGAACAAACTTTCGCTCGTTTTTATTCCAATGCTTTGGCTTCGGAAATCATTTCGAGTAATCCGAAAATCGCCAGCCTATTCGAAACTTGGAGAAAAAACGGAAAATTGAATTCCAAACTCGAAGAAAACGAAGAGCTAAAATCAATAATTCTTGCCGAAACGCCTTGGCTCAATGATGCGCAAAACGAAGACGAGAAAAAGAAAAACCTAGCCTTGCTTTTTGATTTAGAAAAAATGAAAACCTCGCAAGAAGCTACTTTTGCCAAATTAAAACAAAAACAAAAACCGTCTGGAGGTTTCGCTTGGTTTGATGGCGGTACCGAAAGTGACTATATCACCCGACACATTTTGGCCGGATTAGGGCATCTTTCGAAATTAAATAGCAACAAAAATATTGCCGCCAAAATCAAACAAATTGCCGCAACCGGAATTCCATTTGTAGATCAAACGTTTTTGCAATACCATAAAACCAGAACGCAAAACTCAAAACCCACCGACAAATTCATTTGGCTCAACCCTTATTCTGATTTGCATTATTTATACACCCGAAGCTTTTATTTAGAGAATTATCCGCTTTCGGAAACGTTGAAAAAAGCAGCAACATTGTATCTGGAAACTGCCAAAAAAGAATGGTTGACCTATTCATTATACGAAAAAGGATTGGCTGCTTTGACCTTAAATCGTTTTGGCGAGGTAGCTGCTGCCAAAACAATTATCGAAAGTTTAAAAGAAACCGCCTCTAATAATGAAGATTGGGGAATGTATTGGATTGCCAACAAATCGGGCTGGTATTGGTATCAAGCACCCATAGAAACCCAAGCCCTATTGATTGAAGCCTTCACAGAAGTTTCGAACGATACTAAATCAGTAGATGCGATGAAGGTTTGGTTATTGAAAAACAAACAAACCAAAAACTGGCCCACCACAAAATCGACCACAGAAGCCATTTATGCTTTGTTGATGCAAGGAACGGATTGGTTGAGTGTGAAAGACAACACAATTATCAAAATAGGAAGCGAGAAAATCCTAACCAAAAAACTTTCCGAAAACGAAAAAGAAGCTGAAACAGGCTATGTAAAACTCAATTGGAAAGCCGACGAAATCAAAAAGGAAATGGCAACTGTTACAATCGAAAACAAATCGAAAGTGCCAGGATTTGGTGGTGTATATTGGCAATATTTTGAAGATTTGGATAAAATTAAAAACAATTCTGGAGCTTCCTTATCGGTTTCCAAAGAATTGTATTTGAAGAAGAACACCAACAAAGGCGACAAACTAGACCGAATTACAGCGAATAATCCGCTTCAATTGGGCGATTTAGTAACCGTTCGATTGATTATTGCTGCCAAAGAAGATATGGAATTTGTGCACCTCAAAGATATGCGAGCTTCTTGTTTTGAACCCGTAAATGTGCTTTCCGAATACCAATACAAAGGAGGACTAGGATTTTATCAAAGCACTAAAGATGCTGCCACTCATTTCTTTTTTGACTCAATCAACAAAGGCACTTACGTTGTGGAATACGACATTCGAGTCAATAATATCGGCGATTTCTCTAATGGAATTTCAACAATTGAAAGTATGTATGCGCCAGAATTCACAAGTCATACGAAGGGAATTCGGGTAAATGTGAAAGACTAAAACGAAAGTGCTAATAGGCAGGGCATTCGCTTTTAAAAATTTCCGCCACGAATTACACTAATAAACACGAATTAGAAATGTTTTTAATTAAACGAATGCTTAGAAAGAAATAAAATTAGTGCAATTCAATTTTAAATTTGATAAAAATTAGTGATAATTTGTGTAATTGCTACGCCAGTTCACTTCGTTCGGGTCGTGGCTAAGTTTTTTTTCTTTTTTTAAAAGCGAATGCCCTGGCTAATAGGAACACTTTTAAAATGACGCTTTAATTTTACTTATATTTGTTCCAAATAAACCGACTATGATAACCGACATTAACCAACTGGATTTTGATAAAACCTATTCTTATGCTGATTATCTAACTTGGAAATTCCAAGAAAGGCTAGAGATTTTTAAGGGTAAAATATTCCGAATGAGTCCTGCACCAAGCACTTCACATCAGAAAACAGCTTTAAATTTAGCACTTGCTTTTGGAAATTATTTCAAAAATCATCCTTGTAATTTATTTATTGCCCCTTTTGATGTCCGCTTATTGGATAAAAAGAGTTCTACTGAAAACAAGTCTATTTTTACTGTGGTCCAACCCGATTTGTGCGTTATTTGTGATGAAGAAAAAATTGACGAACGAGGTGCTTTTGGCGCACCCGACTTGATTATCGAAATACTTTCGCCAGGTAATTCCAAAAAAGAGATGAAATACAAATTTGATTTGTATGAAGAAGCGGGTGTTTTAGAATATTGGATTGTGAATCCCGCTGACAAAACAATTTTGATTTATATTTTGAAAGAAAATCAATTTATAGGAATACACCCTTTGATTGAAGAAGATCATATAAAAAGTCCTTTATTTCCTCAATTGGATTTTATATTAGAAGAAATTTTCAGCTAACTATTTATAATTTCAACCTTATTACTTCCGTCTCGTTTTCAATAAACTTGACGGTTTTTTGTTGACAATAATCTTAATATTAAACAAACATTCACCTAACATTACACACTTACTTTCGTAAAAACTTTTTATGAAAAGAAAGAGAAAAATACCTTTAGTAGTCATTAGCGACGTTCACCTTGGCACTTATGGTTGTCAAGCGAAAGAATTACTGCACTATTTAAAATCTATTCAACCTCAAACTCTGGTCCTAAACGGCGACATTATTGATATGTGGAGTTTTAGCAAACGCTATTTTCCTGCAGCTCACATGGAGGTTTTGAGATACATTATAAAAATGTCTAATACAGGAACTCGGGTAGTTTATGTTACGGGTAATCACGACGAAGCCTTACGGAAATACTCGGATTTTATTTTAGGAAACTTAGAATTAGTCGATAAATTAATATTGGATTTGGACGGCAAAAAAACCTGGATTTTTCATGGTGATGTGTTCGATTCTTCTACAAAAGGATATGCCAAAATACTAGCCAAACTGGGAGGAAAAGGCTACGATTTGTTGATTTTGATAAACAGTGTTATCAATTGGTTTTTTGTAGCTATGGATAAAGAAAAAAGAAGCTTTTCGAAAGTAATAAAAAACAGTGTTAAAAAAGCAGTGGCTTTTATCTCTAATTTTGAGACTACTGCTGCTGAAATCGCTATCGAGAAAAATTATAGCTATGTAGTTTGCGGTCACATTCACATGCCTCAAAAGAAAATAGTCAAAACAGAAAAAGGTTCCGTGATGTATCTCAACAGTGGAGATTGGATAGAAAACCTCACTGCATTGGAGTACAAGAACGAAAAATGGAAAATTTACTACTACAAAAAAGCAGACTTTTTACTCCAAGAAGTTAAAGAAGATGTTTTACACGATGATATTGTTGCCAAAATTTTATCAAATTAATCAAGACTTTTTTTGTAAATCACTCTGAAACAAAATAAAATAATGAAAATATTTTACGCCATACAAGCCACAGGAAATGGACATATCAGTAGAGCGACACAATTGTATCCTTACTTGCAAAAATTTGGCCAAGTCGATTTCTTTTTAAGTGGCAACTACGCTAGTTTAAAAACTGATTTGCCAATAAAATATAAAAGTGACGGCTGTAGTTTGCATTACAGCAAATGTGGTGGTTTGGATTATTGGGAAATTGCTAAGAATATTCAACCCATTCAAATGTATAAAGATGCCAAATCTTTACCATTAAAAGATTATGATGTTGTAATCAACGATTTTGATTCCATTACATCACTGGCTTGTAAAATGCAGAAAGTGCATTCGGTACAATTTGGGCATCAAGCTAGTTTTGTTTCCGAAAATACCCCAAGACCCGAAAAAAGAAGTATAAAGGGCGAAATAATTCTAAAACATTATGCAAATTCGCCAAAACAAATTGGATTGCATTTCGAAAAATACGATTCCTTTATTCATCCTCCAATCATCAAAGATGAAATTGTTCAAGCCGAACCTAAAGACCTAAAACACATCACAGTTTACCTCCCTTCCTTCGACAAAGAATGTTTGGAAAAAGCGTTCAATAAGTTATCGGATGTGGAATTTCATTGGTTTTTGAATGATATACAAACAAAACATACCGTTGGGAATATTACTTATTTTCCAGTCAATCAAAAACTTTTCAACGAAAGTTTGATTCATTGTCACGGAATTATTACCGGTGGTGGATTTGAAACTCCTGCCGAGGCTTTATATCTTGGGAAAAAGATATTGAGTATCCCCATTCGGGATCATTACGAGCAAGAATGTAATGCGGCAGCTTTAAAAAGATTGGGCGTTCCTGTGGTTTATGAAGTAGGAGATAATTTTGGTCAAATTATAGAAAATTGGTTGAACTCAGTCGTAATTTATCCAAAAATGGAAGCCAACAATATCCCAGAAACCTTACAGTTTTTGTTCGATACTTACAACAAATAAAAGAAAAAAGGTGCTCTATTTCTAGAACACCTTATCAAAATAAAACTTTACCTTTTAGTCATTCAACATTTTCCATAATTTGTCTTTCAACTCCTGTAAACCTTGTTGGGCAACTGAGGAAATTAAGAGATAGGGAATGACTTTGAATGCTGCGTCCAATTGTATTTTCAATTCCGCTTGGAGTTCATCGTCCAGCATATCGCATTTTGAGATGACCAACAATCGCTCTTTATCCAGCATTTCGGGATTGTATTTTGTTAATTCGTTGACCAAAATATCGTATTCCGCTCTGATGTTTGGTGTATCCACGGGAACCAAAAACAACAAGGTTGAATTTCTTTCGATATGTCTTAAGAAATAATGTCCCAATCCTTTTCCTTCGGCAGCTCCTTCGATAATTCCCGGGATATCAGCGATTACAAAAGACTGAAAATCTCTGTAAGCTACAATTCCAAGATTCGGCTTTAACGTCGTAAACGGATAATCGGCAATTTTAGGTTTCGCAGAAGTCAATACAGAAAGTAAAGTTGATTTCCCAGCATTTGGAAAACCTACTAATCCTACATCAGCTAGAACTTTAAGTTCCAAAATCACGTCCATTTCTATACCTGGCAAACCGGGTTGCGAATATCTTGGTGTTTGATTAGTCGAGCTTCTAAAGTGCCAGTTTCCTAAACCTCCTTTTCCACCACGACAAAGTATTTGTTTCTCGCCGTCTTCGGTAATTTCGAATAAAGTTTCTCCTGTTTCTTTGTCTTTTACAACTGTCCCTAACGGCACTTCGATGTATTTGTCTTCTCCATCGGCGCCTGTACTTCTATCGCCACTTCCGTCTCCTCCATATCCTGCTTTGATATGACGCGCAAATTTCAAATGGAATAATGTCCAAAGCCCTTTATTTCCAACTAAATACACGTGTCCTCCTCGACCTCCATCACCACCGTCTGGCCCACCATATTGGATAAATTTTTCCCTATGCAAATGCGTAGAGCCTTTTCCTCCTTTTCCAGATGAAACAAATATTTTAACGTAATCTACAAAGTTTCCCTCGGTCATAATTTCATCTATTTTACAAAAAAATCTAAAAAAAATACCTGACAGCCACTGGCTGTCCTCCTTTTAATTTCAAATCTTCTGTCATTTTAATTTTAGATTTTAGATTTTAGATTCCAAGAAACTGAAATCTGCAAACTGCTATCTGTTTTTTAGTGGTCAGTGCTTTGGTGATCAGCATGTTGACTGAATACTAAAAACTGAATACTGAACACTATTATTTTAAGGCTTTCACCATCACTTTATCAATCTTCACGCCATCCATATCAATGACTTCTAATTCCATTTTTTGCCAAACTAACTTCTCTCCTTCTTTTGGAATATGTGAAAGTTCAGTCATTATTAAACCACTCACTGTGGTTACTTCATAATCATTGATTAATTCGTCCAACTCGAAATAAGTTAAGAAATCGTGCAACGAATAATGTCCGTCAACCAACCAAGTTCCGTCTTCTCTTTCGATTAACTGAAAATCATCTTTATAAAAATCGGATGCATCGCCAACCAATGCTTCCAAAATATCATTCAAAGTGATTATTCCTTGAAAAAAACCATATTCATCAGAAACAAAAGCATAATGAATTCCTGAATCTTTGAATTGTTCTAATGCCTTGTATGCTGTAGTATACTCCATCATAAAAGGTGCTTCGGTCATAATATTGTCCAAATTAAAACTGGACGAATCGATATTGGCGAATATATTTTTCAAATTGACAACTCCCAAAATATCATCGTGATTTTCTCCATAAACGGGATAAATCGAATGCAATTCTTTGAGCATAAATTCCTTAACTTGATCTTTGTTAGCATGCAATGGTAGCATCACCACCGATTTTCGATGGGTCATCAAAGAGTTTATTTTCCGGTCTCCAATATGAAAAACGCGCTCCACAATATCTTGTTCAATTTCCTGAACCTCACCACCTTCGGTACCTTCTTTGATAATTGCTTTAATTTCCTCTTCAGTAACTTTGCCGTCGTGCGTTGGTTTTATTTGCAAAACTTTCAGTAAAAACTCTGTCGAATGAGTTAACAACCAAATAAATGGGGCAGTTATAATCGAAATTATTTTCATTGGCAAAGCCACTGCTCTTGCTATAGCTTCTGGATGATTTAGTCCGATTCTTTTGGGCAATAATTCTCCCAAAACCAAGGAGAAAAAAGTTAGAGTCACCACCACAATTCCAACACCAATCGTAGTAGCAAATGGCTTGAAAACCTCAAATCCAGCTACAAATTCTTGAACATCGTTTGTGATTTTATCTCCAGAATAAATACCTGTAAGGATTCCGATAAGGGTTATTCCTATTTGAACTGTTGATAAAAATTTATTGGGCGAATTGGCTAAATCCAATGCAATTTTAGCATTTTTACTACCCTTTTTGGCTGCAGTTTCTAATCGATTTTTCCTTGCCGAAATCAATGCGATTTCCGACATCGAAAAAACACCATTGAGGATAATTAAAAAAAGAATTATTAGAATTTCCATTTGTTTCTTTACCTGCCTGCCTCTTGCAGATTGCTTGTTGTTTATTGTTGAATTGGGAACTAACAACTATAAACCATATATCTTTATAAATTATCTATCACTTTGCTTAATCGTTCTGTAATTTCAGCAATAGAACCGATCCCATCCACTGGATAAAATTTATTTTGCGTTTTGTAATAGTCCATTAAAGGAGCTGTTTTTTCGTTATATTCTTGATACCGATATCTAATTTTTTCTTCGTCCTGATCATCAGGTCTTCCGCTAGTTTTTCCTCTTTCTAGTAAACGAGCGATAAGAATATTATCGTCAGCTTCTAGCGCAACTGTAGCTGTAATTTTTTCGTTTTTTGTAACTAAAAACTCATCTAATGCTTTAGCTTGTGAAATTGTACGTGGAAAACCGTCAAAAAGAAAACCTGCGGCATTTTGATTTTTATCGACTTCGCTTTGCAACATTTTAATGGTGACTTCATCTGGTACTAAAGCTCCTTCATCCATGAAACTTTTGGCTAATTGCCCTAATTCAGTTTCATTTTTGATGTTGTATCGAAAAATATCTCCAGTAGAAAGATGTATCAAATTATATTTTTGTTTTATAAATTCAGCTTGCGTGCCTTTTCCTGCTCCTGGTTTCCCAAATAAAACTATGTTGATCATTATGTAAAGTTATGTGTTATATGTTAATTGTTAATGTGTTATAAGTTTTAAGTGATGTGTTATACGCTTTATCTTACCGCATAACTCATAACGAATACCTCTTTTAGTCTTTCAGTTGATATACTTCTGGCAAATTCCTACCTAAACCATC
>JAYVIK010000002.1:0-19485 GCA_043770265.1 Flavobacterium sp.
GTATTCAATATAGTCCAATAAAAATTGGACTATTTTCATACTATATCGGCATTATATCAAATCTCTTTGGACTATTTTAAAAATTCGTTTGGTATTAAAATGGTCTAATCCATTTTAAAATTTTACAATGGCTAGTGCCAATGGACAATATTTACTACAAATTAAATTACTTCAATAGTGACAACTGATAAACAATAGGTTGGATACAATTTATTATAATCAACATATTGCTCCTAAAGTAAGGAAAATCTATTTACTACTTTGTTTGATAAAAACTTCTGTTGCGCCTTGACCGTATTTTTGATAATTACCGTCTTGAAAAGCTACATTGTCATAACGTCCTAACAAGAAATCTAGCTCTGATTTAAGAACTCCTTCGCCAACTCCGTGAATAAAAACGATTTTGGGAATACGATTTTTTATTGCAAATTCAAGGTGACGCTTTGCCGTTTCGGCTTGCAAAGTGAGGATGTCATAATTTGACATTCCGCGTTTATTAGGAACTAATTTTTCGATATGTAAATCGAATTCAGGAGCGGGAATTTCACGCTTATCTTTCTTTTCTTTTACAAAACTTCTGGGTTTTGGAATTTCTTTTTCTTTGGCAATCTCTCCTACATTTATTCTTCTGATGGTATCCATTAAGTTATTGGAATTGTTCATTCTAACCAATTCATTGACAAAATAAGTCATCACAAAGCCATCGGTAGTTTCTATCGTAACTTGCTTGTCTTTTACAGCAACTACAACTCCATTCACATCTTCATCTAAAACCGAAATTTGGTCTCCCTTATTAAACATTTTTTTTTAGATTTATTATTGTTATTCCGTCTAAATAATACCAGTTGTAATTTTAAAATGACAAATACCGATAGACAATATATTGAGTACAATTTATTGGACTCTTAGTATATTGCTAATCATTATAAATTCATAATTTGACATCTTGACAACAAAAATACAAAAAATATAGCAGCATTTTAATTTTGCATTTAAATGGCAGGGCATTCGCTTTTAAAAATTTTTAGCCACGAATTTAAAGAAAGTAGTGGGACTTTAACAAAGAGTTGCTAACTTTTTTTATTTTTTAAAAGCGAATGCCCTGTGAAATGATTGGTTTGCAATTTTGAGTTTGTAAGCCTCACAATTGCTAACTTACAACTATTGAGGTTCTACTGGAAATGTTGTGAACCTATTCTTTTTTCAACCATTTAGAAAATCAAGCTTCATTAAGTTGCATTTGCTATATTTTGGATGTAATAGTTATAATTTATTTTTCCAAACTATTAATAAATATCATTGTTATCCGATAGAATCAAATATAGTTCCTAGGTGACATTATAAAGCTGCTGAATTGTTTTGAGGCTGCCAACATTTTACTCCTTGCGGAGCATACCTCGTAGAGGTTATATATTGGTAGCAAGAAGATTACAAATATCAAATTTGTCCCGTAAGGACTATATGTGTGTTTCATCGGACAACAGTGAATCTAAAGTAGTAAGTTGATTTTCTTCACAATTCAAAAATTCAAGATTAGTCAAACCCGTTAAATTTAATGAAGTTAATTCATTATCTGAAGTGATATAAACTTTTTACATTTTAGCGAAAATTTAGGATTTTGTAGTCAATTGAAGTCTTTTTTTTAGTTGAATAGCTGGGCTACGGAACAAAAAAAGGCAAAAAGTGGGTGCAAAAGACAAATTTTTTAGCAAATGGAAAAATTTAAATGGCTTCTCTGTAAAGTTTCAAAATTTTAGTCGTTAGTGGCGCATCAAATTTTGTCATTTCAAAAAATGATTGTAGCTTTGAAAATTGATTTAATAGTCTCAAAGGTACTCTTTTTTATGAAAAAATACTATCTACACAACGGAACTGAAAGCAGCGGTCCTTTTGATTTAGAAGAATTGAAAGCTATAAAAATCACCAGCAAAACACCTGTTTGGTTTGAAGGGATGTTGCATTGGAAAACTGCTGGTGAAATACCAGAATTAAATCAACTATTTACTGTAAATCCACCACCTTTTTCTCCGTTTTTGACACCCAAAATAGAACCGAAAGTGAAGACTGAAAAAGTAGCAAGTAAAATTCTAGGGGTATCCCAAAGCACTTTTTTTATTACTTTAGCTGCAATTATAGTATTAGTTGGAATAACTGTTTTGAATACCATTCAAGAAAATAGAAGCCGAGAATTAAGAATAAAAAATGAAAAAACCGAGATTGAAAATTATCAATTGGAATTGAAGCAAAAACAATTCGAAGAAGAAAAAATTCAGGCGGTTATTCAAGAAAAAATCGATGCTGAAAGAAAAGCGAGAGAATCGAAACAAAACGCCAATAATAGACTTTCGGAAATTGAGCAACTCTTGGTAGAAAACCAAAATAATATAGATGAAACTGAAAAAAAACTACAGAAAGCCTCTGATTTCAAGATATTAAGATCTGTAACAGAAAAAAAGGAACAAATGGATTTATTGCAAAAAAATATTGATTCAATTAAAACCGTGATGGATGAACTCAAAAAAGAATCTGATCAGTTAAAATTGGAATTAGAGAAAATACCAAAATAGATTCTAGTATAAATAGCATTTTAAAGGAGTCAAAACTTTTTTTAAACTTACAATAAGCTAAATGCAATAATTATTTCTTCCGAAACGAATCAAATCCTCCAAAGTTTTAATCTCATTTGCATTATTCTTAATTTTAGAGTTCAAAATTATCAACTTTAAGCTATTTTTAAATAAATTAGATTAATTATTATCATATAAATTCGATAAATTGTGTTTTTTTTTCAATATTTGTAACTAGCAAATAATGTTATAAAAACACTTCCCTATGTCCATAAAAATAGCCATTTCACACAAAACAACATATAAGTTTGACCGAAGTGTAAAATTGTTCCCCCATATTTTTAGACTTCGTCCAGCAGTACACTCAAGGACTGCCATAGAGGGCTATTCTTTTAAAATCACACCTGAAGATCATTTTATCAATTGGCAACAAGATCCTTTTGGGAATTATCAAGCCCGAATTGTTTTTCCTGAGAAAATCAAAGAATTAAAAGTCGAAGTTGAGGTTATTGCCAAACTTCAGGTCATCAACCCCTTTGATTATTTTGTCGAAGAATATGCGTTGAAATATCCCTTTACCTATGATGAAATGCTCCAACAAGAATTGGTTCCTTATTTAAAATTAAGTGAAGAAAGTCCAACATTCCTGAAATTTATTGAAAAAATAAAACTAAATGATTCGATCGAAATCAATGATTTTTTAGTTTACCTGAACCAAGAGGTATATAAAACACTTACTTACAATCTTCGAATGGAAGTTGGGGTGCAAACTCCAGAGGAAACTTTACGAATAAAAAGTGGGTCTTGTAGAGATTTTGCCTGGTTATTGATTCATATTTTGCGTCACTTTGGTTTGGCTGCCCGTTTTGTTTCTGGCTATATTGTGCAATTGGCGTCCGATATCAAATCGCTTGACGGTCCATCAGGACCAGAAAATGATTTTACGGATTTACACGCTTGGGCTGAAGTCTATCTTCCTGGAGCTGGTTGGATTGGACTAGATCCTACTTCGGGACTTTTTGCCAGTGAAGGACATATTCCGTTGTGTTGTACCCCGCATTATGAAAGTGCAGCGCCAGTAACTGGTGCTACCGAAAAATGTGAAGTCAGTTTTGAGTTTGAAAATATCGTCACTAGAATTCATGAAGACCCAAGAGTCACCAAGCCCTATACGGAGCGTCAATGGGAAGACATCATGGAAGTTGGAAATGTGGTCGAAAAGGATTTGATAGAAGGTGATGTACGTTTGACAATGGGAGGAGAACCAACCTTTATTTCTATTGATGATTTTGAGGGAGCCGAATGGAATACAGCGGCAGATGGTCCACTCAAGAGAAAACTAGCTTATGATTTAGCAATTCGTCTCAAACAACGTTTTGCTCACGGAGGTTTACTCCATTTTGGACAAGGAAAATGGTATCCTGGAGAATTATTTCCTCGTTGGCAATATGGATTATACTGGAGAAAAGACGGATTTCCTTTGTGGAAAAATGATGCTTTGGTAGCCAAAGAAGGCGACGCCCCATTTAGTTTTCACGATGCTGAAAAATTTGCTATCGAATTGACAAAATTCTTAGGAATTGATACTAAAAATATATTACCAACCTACGAAGACCCTATTTATTGGGCTCTTGAAGAAGGAAAACTTCCTGTGAATCTAGATCCATTAAAAGTGAATTTGAAAGATTCTATTGAAAGACATAATTTGGCCAAGGTTTTAGAAAAAGGTTTGAATAATCCATCCGGATTTGTCTTGCCTATTCGAAAAGATCATACCGATGATTATTGGGAAAGTTGTGCTTGGGAATTTAGAAGAGGAAATTGTTTTTTAATTCCTGGTAATTCACCAATTGGTTTGCGATTGCCCTTAGATTCGCTACCAAAGACTTCCAAAAACAAGAGAGAAACAGTTGTAGATAGAAGTTTATTTGAAGATTTACCACTTATAGGTGATTACTCTGAGAAAATAAAAACACGTTACGGAACTATTTCAAAGATTGTTGATGCTGTTAAAAAAGTGTTGTCAAAGAAAGAGGACAAAAAAGAAGACGAATCTTTGTTATTTGAAGTCGATACTTTCATAACCGCACTATGCGTACAAGAACGAGATGGAATGTTGTACGTATTCCTACCTCCAACCGATTATTTAGAAGACTACGTTGACCTAATTAGTTCGATAGAAATTACAGCCGAAAAATTACAAATACCTGTACGAATCGAAGGGTATCAACCTAAGACGGATTATAGAATTGAGAAAATGATGGTTACCCCAGACCCTGGAGTTATCGAAGTGAATGTGCATCCCGCAAAATCTTGGCAAGAAATAGTGGATCATACCACAGCATTATACGAAGAAGCTTTCCTTTCTCGTTTGGGTACCGATAAATTTATGGTTGATGGTCGTCATACTGGAACTGGTGGAGGAAATCACGTCACCTTAGGTGCTGAAAGACCTGAGGACAGTCCGCTGTTGCGAAGACCCGATTTGTTGCGCAGTTTGATTACCTATTGGCAGCATCATCCTGTATTAAGTTATCTATTTGCAGGGCCTTTTATTGGACCAACGAGCCAGGCACCTCGTATAGACGAAGGACGAGATGAACGTCTGTATGAAATGGAAATTGCTTTTGATCAAATCCCTAAAGATAAAGAAGTCCCTTTTTGGTTGGTGGACAGAATATTCAGAAATCTATTGACCGATATAACCGGAAATACGCATCGTACTGAGTTTTGTATCGATAAATTGTATTCGCCCGATTCCTCCACAGGTCGTTTGGGTATTTTAGAATTAAGGGCTTTTGATATGCCGCCTCACAAGCATATGAATTTGGTTCAAAATTTATTGGTTCGTTCCTTGGTTGCCAAATTCTGGAAAAATCCTTATGAAAAAAAATTAATTCGTTGGGGTACTGAGTTGCATGACAAGTTTTTGTTGCCCCATTTCGCTTATTTAGATATGATTGATGTAGTGAATGATTTAAAAGATGCGGGTTATAATTTTGATATTTCATGGTTTGATCCATTCTTCGAATTCAGATACCCTCATCATGGAAATGTTACCATAGATAACATCCAATTGGAAATTAGATTAGGGATAGAACCCTGGCATGTTCTTGGAGAAGAATTGACAAGCTCTGGAACTTCCCGATTTGTAGATTCTTCCTTGGAACGTTTGCAAGTAAAAGTTTCCGGAATTGTACCCGATCGTCATATTTTATTGTGCAAAGGATGTCGAATTCCATTGAGAAGTACAGGTACAAAAGGAGAATATGTAGCCGGAATTCGTTATAAATCTTGGAATCCACCATCAGCATTACACCCTAATATTGGGGTCGATGTACCTCTTGTTTTTGACTTAGTAGATACTTGGAACAATAAAGTATTAGGAGGATGCACCTATTTTGTTACCCATCCAGGCGGCAGAAGTTTTGATAGTTTCCCCGTAAATAGTCTTGAAGCCGAATCAAGAAAATTAAGTCGCTTTTGGGATTTTGGTCACACGCCTACGTCAGCGTCAGCACTTGAGGAAGTGGAAAAAGAGCAAGAAATGATTACCAATAGCAAGGCTACTTCTCGATTTTTAGTAGAATCTAAATCAGAACTAAAGTCTGATACGCCTATAGAACTCATTAACCCTGAATACCCTTACACCTTAGATTTAAGACATTATTGGAAAGCAAAAGAATAGCAAAATTGTTTGTTGTTCGTTTTAAAAGGCTTTATATTGCCAATTCTTAAATAACATCATTCATTTACAATTAACAAATGATTCAAGAAATTTCATTGGGATTACTCGAAACCTATAAAGAAAAAATAAATTCCTACGACGAGGTTCTTGACAAAAATGGTCAGGTAAAGCCTTATTGGCAAGGCCTTTTTGATACTTTAGAGTCTATTGGCATTGAAGAATTGGAATTGCGAAAT
Organism: Flavobacterium sp.; assembly: GCA_043770265.1. GTDB lineage: Bacteria > Bacteroidota > Bacteroidia > Flavobacteriales > Flavobacteriaceae > Flavobacterium. The sequence goes on from JAYVIK010000002.1 coordinate 6,492, forward strand.
GAAGAAATTAAGAAAAAATTAAAGGAAAACGGAGTTACTTATAATGTTTATGATTCGAATAGTGAATCGAATCGTGCTTGGAAACTAGATCCTATTCCGTTTTTAATTCACGAATCGGAATGGAAAACTGTTGAAAAAGGATTAAAGCAAAGAGCTCGTTTGTTGGATTTGATTTTAAAAGACCTTTACGGGCCTCAACTATTAATAAAAAAAGCCATTATTCCTGCCGAATTGGTTTTTGATAATTCGGGATTTCTCTTGCCTTGTTTTGATATTAAACAAAAGCACAACAATCAATTGTTGAATTATGCCGTTGATTTGGCAAGAGGCCCTGATGGAAAAATGTGGCTGTTAGACAACAGAACCCAAGCTCCCTCTGGCGCAGGATATGCGCTAGAAAACAGGATTGTAATGAGTAAAGCTATCCCTGAACTCAATCAAAAAACCTATCGAAAAAGGCTTTCCCCCTACTTTAGTCAATTGCAACAAACCGTTGACGCCTTGGGCAACAACAATAATGAAAATCCAAATGTAGTTTTCTTGACTCCAGGACCAGGAAACGAAACTTATTTTGAACACGTTTACCTTTCCTCTTATTTAGGTTACACTCTGGTTCAAGGAAACGATTTATTGGTTCGAGATGGTTTTGTTTGGCTAAAATCAATAGATCAACTTGAAAAAGTGGATGTCATTATCAAACGATTGGATGATTCTTGGTGTGATCCATTAGAATTACGACGGGATTCTTTGCTAGGAATTCCTGGTTTATTACAAGTCATTCGATTGGGAAATATTGCCGTTGTAAATCCTCCTGGAACTAGTATTTTAGAGAATTATGGATTGATGGCTTTTATGCAAAATGCATGTAAATTTCTACTCAACGAACCGTTATTGATGCCTTCTGTCGCAACTTGGTGGTGCGGACAAACCAAAGAATTGAACTTTGTTTTAGAAAATTTGCCGAAATTAATCGTTAAAAAAACCAATAGAAAACAAGGTTTCAGATCCATTTATGGACGCTTATTGAATGAAAAAGAAATTGAAAATCTAAAAAAACTCATTCTCGAAAGTCCAAAAGATTTTGTTGCTCAAGAAGAAGTGAGTTTATCGACTACCCCCTCCTTTATTGATGGCGTTATTGAACCAAGATTTGCTGCATTAAGAGCATTCTTGATTGCTGATGGCAAGGATTACAAAGTGATGCAGGGTGGTTTGACCCGAAGTTCTGCTGTGAAAGGAAAGTTTGAAATTTCAAACCAATTGGGTGGAATTTCAAAGGATACTTGGATTATTTCGGATACTCCAACAGAATATCAAGAAAATTCAATTGAACGGAAAAACACCAACAATCAACTCAAAAACTCATTAACAAGCCGAAATGCGGAAAATTTATTTTGGTTGGGACGTTTGTGCGAAAGAACAATGGCATTGCGTAGTTTTCTGAAAATTATACTGAATCGATTGAACGAAAACGTAACCAAACACGGCAATAAACAACCCGAATTTTTGGTGGTTTTATTAAAATCGCTGACACATCTCACGCAAACCTATCCAGGATTTGTGGGTAAAGAATCAAAAGATGGAGAGGTATTTGACAACGAAGCTATTTTTGAAAACCCAATTGCAGAATTGCTCCTTTTGATAAATGATCCAACAAAAACGGGTTCTGTGGTCTATAACCTGCAATCCCTACTCAATACTATAAATCAAGTTAGCGAAAAATGGAATCACGACACAAGACGCATCATAAACTTGGTCGAGGATAGCCTTTTTGCTCTTAAAAATACCAATACCAACAACATCAATTATGTAAACCACGGATTAGATAAATTGCATATTCGCCTTTTTTCTTTTTATGGAAATATAAACGAAACCTTACCACGTGACAATGGATTTTATTTATTGGAAGCGGGTAAAAATGTGGAACGAATTTTATCTTTATTATCTGTTTTTCGTTCTACTTTGAATTTCAAAAAGAACGACGAGGAAGAAGCCCTTTTGATGGAAGCAATTTTAGAAAACCATCATTTATTAGCACAATATCGAAATATTTTTAAATCGCATTTAAGTTTGAAAGCCGTCATTAATATGGTGTTTTTAGAAAAAAACTTGCCTTATACGCTTTCCTATTTATTAGACACTCTTTGCTATTATCTTTCTAAATTACCAAAAACAAACGAGCCACATCGATTGAGTATTGCCGAAAAATCAGCTTTGGAAGCTAGTACTATAGTCAAATTGATTGATGCCGATGTTCTAATACAAGTCAATGAGGTAACTCAATTTCGTTTTGAATTAGACGAAACGCTTTCGAAGGTTTTTGAACACATGTGCAATGTTTCCAACAATTTATCGAGCTTGTATTTCAATCATTCCGTGATGCAACATTCCGTTTTAGACACCCTCGAAAATAACGATACTGATGAAATATAAATTAAAACATCAAACTCTTTATACCTACGTAAATGAAGTACACAATTACCAAAGTATCTTGTGTCTGCAACCGCGTAATTCTGCCAAACAAATATGCAGTAATTTCAAATTAGAGATTGAGCCCAAACCTTCAAAAATCTATTCTCGTACGGACTATTTTGGGAATATCCAACACTATTTTTCGCTTCACGAATCGCATAAATCACTCAAAGTTACTGTTTCTAGCGAAGTCGAAGTCTTGAATAATGTTGTTCAAACTTTAAACCCGATTACTTGCGAGGAAGCCAGACAAAAATTCAGAACCAATCTTCCTATGAAAATTGAAGTGCTGCAGTATTTATTGCCCAGTCAATTCATTACTTGGGACAAAGAAATTGAAGATTTTGCTAAAACTTGTTTAAAACCAGAAGTGTCACTTTTTGAAGGTATATTAGATTTAATAAAAAAAATATATACTGAATTTCAATTCAAATCAGGTGCTACTAATGTCAATACACCACTAAAAACAGTACTTAAGGAACGTAAAGGCGTTTGCCAAGATTTCTCTCATTTGGCAATTGCGAGTTTGCGAAGTATGGGAATTCCAGCTAAATATGTCAGTGGGTACATCGAAACTTTACCACCGAAAGGAAAAGTAAAGTTAGAAGGTTCCGATGCTTCACACGCTTGGATTTCGGTGTATGTTCCAGAAATGGGCTGGTGCGAATTTGATCCTACCAACAATATGATTCCGCAACAACGCCATATTGTAACCGCTTACGGAAGAGATTTTGCCGATGTTTCGCCGATGAAAGGAATTATTTTTAGTTCTGGAGATCATAAAGTGAAAGTGGAAGTCGATGTGATCCCTTTTATTTAAAAACAAAAAATTATACAATAATTTCTCGGTTTGATATAAATTCTTCACTGTAAGTTTATATAACTTCGCATCTCAATATTCGCTTACTGGTACATTAAACTCTAATTAGAAAACCATCAAAAAACACCCTCTTTTAACGGCTCGAAAAGCTTCTGTAATCGATTTAGATACAGCCAATGCTTTGTTTGCGGATGTTTTACAATCTGGAATTCCCTTTGGATACCAACAAGCCAATTGTCATAATATTTCGCATTATATTAGTTTGTTATTTCAATCTAAAGGCTATCAATGTGGCAAAATTTGGGCATTTGCTCCCGTGGTTTATGCTTTGAATAGCTCCCGATTAATAACTTTTGCCGATAAAAAAAACATATCACCCAACGGAAAAATAGATTGGGGTTATCACGTTGCACCATTGTTACAGGTTCGAATTGGGAATAAAGTGCGAAAAATGGTCATTGATCCAGGATTATTTCCTAAAAGTCCTGTTCGATATAGAACTTGGCTTGCCAAATTAAGAACCCGAAAATTAATTTATTTAATCATGGATTCCGAATGGTATTTGTACAATTCTTCTATGATTCCGAATTCGGAGATGCAATACGATTCGAATGGGTTGCAAGTACAAAATATACCCAATATAAAACTACCCGATTGGTTTTCGGACAAGCTCATCACTGATTTTTTTAAATATGAAGGTGATGCATTAGAACAACATTGGATTGAAAAAGGATTGGCAGTAAACGAAACAGCAATGGCTTTTTATGATGCCGAAATAAAGCCTTTGCTTCATTCAAAAATCCATTTAGATTTGGTAGATGATTACAAAATGTTGGTAGGAAATGTGTTCAATTTTGAAACTATTTTTAGAGACGGAAATTGGAATCCTGAAATGGATCAAAATTTTCAATTCAAACACCAAAATATCATCAACAAATACCGAGAACTCTATTTTTCGAATCTCTACAAATGGCAAGAATCGCTAGCTTCATTAACCGAAATTATTTGCCAAAAACTCTGAAAATAATTGGGGAGTTTATGGCTGTGAAATCTATTAACCAAATTGCAGTCAATAAGTTAAAAACTGTTTGAATCAGTCGAAAATAAACCTGTATAAAAACAGTTTTGTCCTTATTAATTTTGAATATTCCCCTAAATAAATGTTACAGTTTTGGAGTTCGATTTACATCGTTTGTTCGCTTTGCTCTGGTGTAGTGGAAGATTTTACCACACACATTTATTAAACCGATAGATACACCCTTCACCTCCGAAATCGAAATGTTTTATGGCAACCCGCTGTGTTCAGGAATTTGGATAATTCTTTACAAATTTTCAAAAAGGCCTTTTATTTATTCCATATTTTCCAAGCTTTCTCCGCTTGAAAAACAAGCATATCTTGTCCGTTTTTGGTTTGTGCTCCTTTTGTCTTTGCCTTTTTGAGAAATTGGGTTTCCGCAGGATTGTAAATCAGGTCGTAGGCGATGTGTTTTTCAGTGAAATAATCATAAGGAATTAGCGGAAAAGCATCCGTATTTGGGCTTGTTCCCACAGGTGTTGAATTAATGATGATTTGGTAATTGTCAAAAGTAGTGGCGTTGATTCGGTCGTAATCGATAATGCCTTCCTTGGCTTCTCTGGACACAAAAGTGTATAGAATTCCTAGTTCTTTCAAGGCATACGCCACGCCTTTGGATGCGCCGCCAGTTCCTAGAATCAGTGCTTTTTTGTGATGCGGTTGCAACAAAGGTTCTAACGATTTCATAAAACCATAATAGTCCGTATTATAGCCTTTCAGTTTGCCTTTTTTGGTAAATTTTATGGTATTTACGGCACCAATTTCTGTAGCAATTTTAGATAATTTATCCAAATACGGAATCACAACTTCTTTGTAGGGAATCGTGACATTCATTCCTTTCAAATCGGGCGTGTTTTTTATGATTTCGGTAAAAGCCCTTATTTCTGGAATGTCGAAATTCTCATACGTACAGCCTTCAAAGAGTTTGTCGTTGTTAAATTTTTCGGTAAAATATCCTTTCGAAAAAGAATAACTGATATTGCGTCCAAGTAAACCAAAGCGTTTTCGTATTTTGTCTAGCATTGTTTTTGTTTTTAAAACACAAATTTCACAGATTAGCACAAATAATCTGTGTCAATCTGTGAAATTTGTGTCTGTTTTTATTGTAATAAAAGTTATTTTTTATGTTTGGCAATATAGTTCTGCACCATTTTTCGAGTCCAAACTACTGGGAATAAATCTTCTAAAATGATGTAATTGTCAAAATTCAATCGCAACCCGTTAAACAAATGAAATTTGGCTTTGGTCGTTTCTTGAATCATAAAATACAATCCGGCCAAACGGTATTCGACTTCGTTTTCTTCTGGAAAATATTCTGAGCCTTGCAACAAGGTTTGAATCGCAGTTTCAAATTCGCCTAAAAATTGCAAAATATCTACCCAAAACAACCAAGTATCTAAGGAATAATCACCAAATTCTACAGCTTTTCTATAGCCAAATTCGGCTTCTTCAAATTGATTCAATTGTTTGTTTATAGAAGCATATCGTTTCCAATACAAACGATTTTGATTGTCAATCGCCAATGCTTTATTGACAAAAAATAAGGCTTTTTGGTGATTTTTTTGGCGAACATAAAAATCGGTAATGGCAATCCAACCTTTATCCAAAAGCGGATCTTCATGAACCGTTTTATTGAAGTATTTCAAAGCTTGAACTTTGTTGCCTAATCTTTCGTAGCATTTGCCTATTCTCAGCAAAGCATAAGAAGTTACATCGTCTAATTCAATGGTTCTTTTGTAACTTTCTATCGCCTCTTCGTATTTTTTCAAACGTTCCAAAGCTTTGGCTCTTTCCATAAAAGCACCCATAAATTCGTCGTCGATTAAGGTGGCATAGTCAAAAGCGCGAATGGCATTTTCGTATTCTTTCAAACCATAATGCAAGCGCCCCATTTGATGCCAAGCGATTTCGCTGTAGGGATTTTGATCGATATATTTGTTCAAATAATCAATGGCTTCCTGATTTTGGTCTAAAAATTCGAAACAATAGACCACGTTATATAAGGCTGATTGATCTTCAAGGTCCACTTCCAAACATTTGATAAAACTCTCTTTGGCCATTTCGAGATTGTCCATAAAGAGATATTCCATCCCGATTAAATTATAAACATCGGCATAATCATCGGTGTATTCCAAAGCAATATTGAGTAATTCAACCGCTTTTGCGTGGTTGTCTCTTTTGGAAAAAATATTGGCTTTCTGAATATAAATTTCCTCATTAGTGGGTTCAATAGCATACAATTCGTTCAACAGCTTTTCGGCTTGTTCGAGCTTGTCATCATAGACCAACATTTCAACTTGGACTAGTTTTAATCCCGTTGATTTTGGATGTTGTTCAAGTGCTAATTTTAAGGCTTTCTTTGCCAAATTAGCTTTTCCCATATCGAGGTAATGAAGAATAATGTCTTCAAATTCCTCTGAGTCAAAAAAGAGCACTTTGTTGGTTTTCAACATCGACTCAAATTTAGATAAGGATAAGTTATATTCCTCTTCTTCTTCGCTTAATTGCATAGGTTATTTTTTTGAGTTTGCCCAAAATAAAAGTAGGCAACCTAAGTATTGTTGTGAGAAAAATTTTGAATTGTTGTCAACAATTTAATTAACAAGTTTTCAATGGCAATAACAATATCAATGACAATGGCAATCCAAAATCTGCAATCTAAAATCTGCAATCTAAAATGTAATCCATCACCTCAATCATAATCGCGCAACCTTCTCGAATTTCACTTTCTGAAATGGTTAATGGCGGTGTAATTCTGATGGCATTGCCTTCGAATAAAAGCCAAAATAAAATCAATCCTTTGTCTTGGCATTTCAGAATTACTTCATTCGTTATGGCCGCACTTTCTGTCATTGCCGCCAACATTAATCCTTTTCCTCGAATTTCTTTTATCAAAGGATGTACCAAAAGTGATCTAAAGAGCTTTTCTTTCTCCAAAGTTTCCGCCATCAAGTTTGTTTCTGTAATTTCCTGCAAAGTGGCTAAACAGGCTGCCGCAATGACAGGATGACCTCCAAAAGTCGTTATGTGACCTAGTTTTGGATTGTGGCTCAACAAATCCATCATTTCTGATGATGCCGTGAAAGCACCCACAGGCATTCCGCCGCCCATTCCTTTTCCCATCACCACAATATCAGGAATGACATCGTAATTTTGGAACCCAAAAAGTTTCCCTGTTCGACCGAAACCAGGTTGAATTTCGTCCAAAATCATCATCGCTCCTACTTCAGTACAACGTTCGCGAACTTTTTTCAAGAAATTATTTTCCGGCTGTATAAAACCTGCACCTCCTTGAATCGTTTCGAGAAGAATTCCAGCAGTTTTTGTGGTTATTTTTTCTAAATCGGCTTCGTTGTTGAAAGTGATAAAATCGACATCGGGAATCAATGGTCGAAAAATGCTTTTGCGTTCTTCGAATCCCATCACGCTCAGAGATCCCATCGTGTTGCCGTGATAGGCGTTATGGCAAGAAATCAATTGGCTTCTTCCTGTGGTTCTTCGGGCTAGTTTCAAGGCACCTTCGATTGCTTCGGTTCCTGAATTGACCAAATAAGTTTTTTTCAAAGGTTCAGGTAATAGCGAAGCCATCAATTTGCAATATTCCACAGCTGGACTTTGCGAATATTCACCATAGACCATAACGTGCGAATATTTGTCCAATTGGTCTTTTATCGCCTGATTGACTCTTGGTGGTTGATGACCGAGTGTGCAAGCCGAAACTCCAGCCACAAAATCTAAATATTTTTTATTGTTCGTATCGAAAATATAAGAACCTTTTGCGTGCGATACTTCCATTCCTAAAGGATAGGGAGACGTTTGGGCTTGGTATTTTATGAAATCGTTGTTCACGGTATTTTAATTTAATGCAAAGATATTGGTTAGCAATAAACCATAGTCGGCATCCATTTCTATAATACTTCCACCTGAAAAACTTAACCCAACACCACCAGAAGCCATAGAAGTACTCGACGCTCCAAAACCTGAAAAATTTATAAATTGTAGATTGTTCAAGTTTGACGGTTTTAATGTTAAGGAAGAACCAAAAGCTTTTCCCTTATATATTTTTACTTCCTTATCAAAATCAACAACAGTGTAATGAAATGATTTTATCTGTTTTACATTATCGTTCAAGGTATATTCTTCAGTAGTTTCTTTTTCGATATTATCCTTTCCGAAAAAAAACAGTTTATTTTTAGGTAAATTATTTCTGTTTATTATTTTAATTTCTTCAGTGATGACATAAGCATCAATTACTAACTCAGTTATATTGTTTTCATTTTTAAAATCAATAAACTTAAATGAATTTGCGCCTTTTTTTTGAGCTTTGTCTTTTAATAAATATACTGCCATATAAATTGAATTTTGCTTATTAATTACTTTCAATCTTCCAATGTACTTGGCATTTGAAACATCAGTATTTTTTTCTAAATAAATAAAATCTTTTCTTTCTTTTTTTGGTAGTGAGTCGTTTTTGACCAAAAATTCAACTTTTATTAATTGAGAAAATGCAAAATGAAAAGTAAAAAGTAGTATTGTAAGGATTTTGTATTTTTTCATTATTTTAAGATTTACTTATCAGAGATTGTTTTTAAGGACTTCTTTTTTTTAATTAGTTTATTTAGGTTAATTTCTTGCAATCAAGATACGACTGACCACTAAAAACTGACCACTGATCACTTTTTCTTATCGTAATTTAAAGTTTCCTTACGGATTTTCATCGGGACATTTTCCTTAGCAGCTTCGTCTTTTCCTTGTTGAATCAGTTTGTCATTTTCAATATTTTCTTCTGGTGGAAAAATATCGTCTTTCGATTTTATTCTTTCATCGCCACGCCAAACAAGTCCACGCAGTTTTCTATCGGGTTCCAATAATTCTTTTTCGGGATAAATAATTCCATCCACTGAATTGAAAAAAGTAATGGTTTCTATTTCGTTTTTATCAAAAATAATATTGATTTTGCTACTCACATTTTTGTTGATACCAATAAGTTCTTGGGCATCATTTCGCATATAATAAACTACCTCGGTGTTTTTTATAATATCGACATCGTGGAGTTTTCCATCCAGAAATTTTCCGTACAAATTTTGTCCCTTGACTTGGTTAAAGCCTATTCCAATTGTGTCTTTCGAAACTAGAAACGTATTGTTGAGCACTTTGAGTGAATCTAATTTCTTTGTAGTATTATTTCCGATAAGGTGCATAATGTCTCCTGTAATTTGGCTTTCTCCGTTCCAAAGAATTGGATTTCCGGTCAATTTTGTCAAAGCTATTTTTGAACTGGAATGTACGGAATCGCATTTGCCGCTCATATCGATTTTATAGAAACGAACGTTTTTGAAAGCGCGAATAATTCGGTTGCCTTCAGGTCCCGTAACCATCATTTTTTTTCCGTGAATGTAAACCGAATCTTTTTCGACTAAATTGATTGCAACGGCTCTTTTGGTCACAAACATCGAGTCTTGATTTTTAAACAATTCGGCATAATGCCCTTTGATAATCCCTCGATTGATGGAGTCGGTGATTTTAACATTTCTTGTCGCTGAGGCGAACTCCCGATTTCGATCATAATACAAACTATCGCCTTCGATGAGTCGGTCATCGTATTTTATATAGGACTTTCGAAGAAAATGAGACACATTTTTTTTGGTGTCATAAAACCCTTTTTCGGTATAAATATAATTGGTTTTACTGGTAATTGTCGATGGTCCAAAAAGGTAGGAATGCCCGGAATTGCTGTAATAATCTAAATGATTGGATTTGATAACATACTTGGGATTTGTAATCGTAACAGCCGTCAAGAATTGGAACTTTTTTTCGGCAACATAATATTTTCCTGCCTTGCTTTTTAGTGTATTATCTCTATTGGTAATCGTTCCGTTGGTGTTGTAAAATACTTCTTGTGTATTTCGATCAAAATTGATGGTGTCTGTAACAAGAGTAGATTGTGGAGAACGCATTTTGGCATTTCCTGTGGCAAAAGCTTTTCTCATATTACCATTATATTCGGCATATTTACTGTTTAAATATAGCGTGTCGCCTTGAACCAATTGTACTTCTCCAAAGGCTTTGATGTAGTTTTCCTTTTGAAAATAATAGGCTTTGTTGCAAGTCATAATGATACCATCGTGATTGACACGCACATTACCCGTAAGTAATGTTGCATCTGGCGCTTCGACTTGGTTTACATCAAAATAATCGGAATGTTCTACAATAATTTTTTTTGGAGGCTGTGCTAAAAGGTTTTGGAAACTTAAAATTCCTAGACAACAACTTATAAAAAAGAATACTTTCTTCAATGGATTTATTTTTTGCCAAATTTAAGAAAAAGGAAACAACCGTAATCTATATTATGATTTATTTATAACTCGATACAAGCGATTCGAGTATCATTCGATTTTGATAAAAATTTATCAACAAAAAAGAATACTGTTTCGTTGTAGTTCTAATTCAAATCGATAGTTTTTGAATAATTCTTAAAATGAAGTCAAAAAAATTGTATTTTTAGAAGTTCTTAATCCATCTGGATTAAATTTCGTAATTAGTATTAAAAATTAGGAAAAATAATTTACTATGATAAAAAAAATAACTATTGTTGCAAGTATAACTACACTACTTTTGGCAGCAGCCTGCAAAACCACAGCGATAAAAATGGAGATAGAAAAGAAAAATACACCACAGAGGAAAGAAGTTGTCTATCAGGTCTTTACCCGATTGTTTGGAAATAAAAATACGACCAATAAACCTTGGGGAACTATCGATGAAAATGGAGTTGGGAAATTCAATGATTTTACGGACAAAGCATTGAAAGAAATCAAGGATTTGGGTATCACATCTATTTGGTACACTGGAGTTCCGCATCACGCTTTGGTTCGTGATTATACAGCGATTGGTATTTCGAACGATGATCCTGAAGTGGTAAAAGGTCGTGCTGGTTCGCCGTATGCTGTCAAAGATTATTATAATGTAAACCCAGATTTGGCGGTGAATCCTGCCAATCGTTTGCAAGAATTTGAAGCCTTGATTGCCCGAACTCACAAAGCGGGAATGAAAGTGATTATTGATATTGTTCCCAATCATATTGCTCGAAAATACGAAGGAAAAAGCAATCCAAAAGGGGTGAAAGATTTTGGCGCTGATGATGATGCCTCTGTAGAATACAAACGCGACAACAACTTTTATTATATTCCGAATACCCGTTTTGAAATTCCCGATACAACCAAACCTTTAAACGGTGAAAGTAATCCGCTAATTGATGGAAAATTCGAAGAATTTCCAGCAAAATGGACAGGTAACGGTTCTAGATTAGCAAAACCCGATAAGAACGATTGGTACGAAACCGTGAAAGTAAATTACGGAATTCGTCCTGATGGTTCTAAAGATTTTCCAGAACTTCCAGCAGGTTTTGATACCAAATCCTGTCAAGAGCATTTCGATTTTTGGAAGGACAAAAGTGTTCCGAATTCTTGGATTAAATTCCGTGATATTGCTTTATATTGGACTGCCAAAGGTGTGGATGGTTTTCGTTATGATATGGCCGAAATGGTGCCTTACGAATTTTGGAGTTATATGAATTCAGCGATAAAAGTGAAAAATCCTGATGCTTTTTTGATGGCCGAAGTGTATAATCCAAATGAATATCGCAATTATATTCGTCTCGGAAAAATGGATTATTTGTATGATAAAGTTGAAACGTATGATCATTTAAAAGCCGTAATTCAAGGAAAAACTTGGCCTGATGGACTTTCGGATATTCAGCATCGAATGGCTGATATTGAGCATAATATGTTGAAGTTTTTAGACAACCACGATGAGCAACGTTTGGCAAGTCCCGAATTTGCTGGAACGCCAGAAAATGGAAAACCACTTATGGTAGTTTCGGCAACGATAAGTACTGCCCCAACCATGATTTATTTTGGTCAGGAAGTGGGAGAAGCTGGAAATGAAAACGCAGGTTTTGGAACCCATTCGCGAACTTCGATTTTCGATTATATTGGGGTTCCCAATCATCAACGCTGGATGAACGGAGGAAAATTTGATGGCGGACAACTTTCGCAGAGCGAAAAAGAATTAAGAGATTTTTACAAAAGACTGTTAAATTTTTCTATAAACAGTTCTGCCCTGATGGGAAATTTCCAGGAAATACAAACTGCCAATCGAAACATCACAGCGGGCTATGATATTGCAATTTATGCTTATACGCGTTGGTCTGAAACGCAAAAATTGATTATCGTGACTAATTTTTATTCCTTGGCTTCAAGTAATTTTGATTTAAGAATTCCATCGGATATTATTCAAAAATGGAATTTGAAAGATGGGACATATACTATCACCGATCAATTGTATCATAAAAAAACTACACAATTGCGAGTTGAAAACGGAGAGGGAAAAGCACAAATAAACATTGGACCTTCGGAATCGTTTATTTTTCAGTTGTAATTATAGAATTTATTTTATTTAAAAAATAATCAGAGCTTTGTGAAATTTACGTTTAAAACGGTTTATTACAATGCCCTATCCAAATGCGTATATCCACCATCTACATAAATTAATTGACCAGTGGTGTGGCTAGATTTATCAGATAACAAAAAGACTACCATATTGGCTATTTCATCAACTGTGGTCATCCG
>JAYVIK010000003.1:0-52931 GCA_043770265.1 Flavobacterium sp.
ATTACACAAAATTCCGACTAAAGTCGGTGTAAGTATTAATAAAACTACATTTACAAACTACTCATTTTTAATCAATTGAAAAGAGTTAGATAGAATTACACTAATAAATACGAATTAGAAATGTTTTTTATTACACGAATTCTTAGAAAGAAATAATATTAGTGCAATTCAATTTTAAATTTGATAGAAATTAGTGATAATTGGTGTAATTCGTGGCTAACTTTTTTTCTTTTTTTAAAAACGAATGCCCTGATCAAATAATATTAACTTCAAATTTAATTAATTTATATTAAATTTGTAAAAACATTTATATTTTGAAATTAACACGAGAAATTAAAACCGCCATACTTGTCATTTCGACAATTTTACTATTTATTTGGGGATACAGTTTTCTGAAAGGCAGAGACATTTTAGAAAAATACCGAACATTTTATGTGCAATATGATAATGTAGAAGGCCTATCTCCTTCCGCATCAGTAACCATAAACGGTTTGATTGTAGGGAAAGTAACTAAAATAGCATTAGACAAAAACACAGGAAAACTTACAGTTCAATTGCAACTTAAAACTGATTTTCCTATTTCTAAAACCAGTACTGCGGTAATTTACAAACCCGGCTTCATAGACGGAAAACAAATTGCGATACACCCTAATCTTGCCGACAAATCGGAATCTGCCGATGGTCAATTTTTAGTAGGCACTTCTGAATTAGATTTAACCGAAGCCTTAAAAAAACAATTAGTGCCGCTTCAAGCTAAATTTGAAAAAGTAATGCTTAATGCCGATAATTTATTGACGGGTATCAACAATGTTTTAGACAACAAAGGACAACAAGATTTAAAAACTAGTTTGGCTGAATTAAGTCAAACGATGGAGCAATTTCACAAGGCATCATCCAGTATAAACACCATTCTTGAGGATAATAAAGGTCAAATTAAAGGAGTTGTAACTAATTTGAATAAAGTTTCCAGTAATTTTTCTAAAATATCCGATTCCTTGAACAAAGCCGATTTAGGGAAAACAGTCGCAAATCTGCAAAAAACTTTGGAAAAAGTTGATAAAATGATGTCAAATCTTCAAGAAGGCAAAGGTTCAATGGGCAAGTTAATAAATGATGAAGGGTTGTATAATAATTTGGAAAAAACTTCAAAAGAATTAGAATTATTGTTAGAAGACGTTAGACTTCACCCAACTCGTTATGTAAATGTATCCGTTTTCGGAAAGAAAAACAAACCTTACGTTGCACCTGTAAAAGATTCAGTATCCAAATAATAAAAAACTAATTATGGAATATTTAGATTCTATTTTATTTGCAATTCTACTAATTATAGGATTTGGTTATTTTTTTAATAACATAAAAAAAATCATCAGAAATATAAATTTAGGTATAGATGTTAATCGCAAAGACAATCCCAAAGCCCGTTGGACAAATATGGCGATGATTGCTCTAGGGCAATCCAAAATGGTTAAAAGACCAGTTGCGGGAATACTTCACATCATTGTTTATGCAGGATTCATCATAATTAATATCGAATTATTAGAAATTATTATCGATGGATTGTTTGGAACCCATAGAATTTTCGCCTTTTTAGGAACTTTCTATAATGTATTGATTGCTTCTTTCGAAATACTGGCTTTGCTCGTTTTATTCGCCGTATTTGCTTTTTGGACTCGTAGAAATGTGATCAAACTAAAACGTTTTGTCAGTAATGATTTACACGGTTTCCCAAAAAAAGATGCCAATTATATCCTTTATTTTGAAGTCGTGTTAATGACCTTATTTCTATTAATGAACGCTTCCGATTTGCATTTGCAAAACATTCCCGGAGGTTTTTCACACTTCATTTCAGCTGGTTCTTTTCCAGTGAGTCAATTTATTCAGCCCATTTTTAACGGAATGGACAGCAATCTAGTTATGATTCTTTACGAATTATTTTGGTGGTTGCACATTATAGGTATTTTGATATTTATGAATTATTTGTATTATTCCAAACACCTTCATATTTTATTGGCTTTCCCAAACACTTATTTTGCAGATTTGAATCCAAAAGGACAACTAAGTAATTTAGAATCCGTAACCAATGAAGTAAAACTGATGATGGATCCCAATGCAGATCCTTATGCCACACCAGTTGTTGACGAAAATGCTGCCCCAAGTAAATTTGGCGCTAGCGATATTCAGGATTTGAATTGGGTACAATTATTAAACGCTTATACTTGTACCGAATGTGGTCGTTGTACATCGTCTTGTCCTGCAAATCTAACTGGAAAAAAATTGTCTCCACGTAAAATAATGATGGATACTCGGGACAGAATTGAAGAAGTTGGAAAAAATATCGATGCCAATAAAGGAATTTTCGTTCCAGACAACAAATCATTATTAAACGATTACATCACACCCGAAGAATTATGGGCTTGTACATCCTGCAATGCTTGCGTCGAAGAATGTCCTGTAAATATCAGTCCACTTTCAATTATTATCGATTTGCGACGTTATTTGGTGATGGAGCAAAGCGCTGCGCCAACTTCATTGAATGCCATGATGACCAATATCGAGAACAACGGAGCGCCTTGGCAATACAACCAGCAAGATAGATTGAATTGGAAGAACGAAATCTAGTTTAAAAGTTTAAAGTTTAATCGGTTTATCGGTTAAACGTTTAATCTATTAACCAATTAAACAAAAAGAAATGCAAGAAGTTTTAATAGTACCAACAATGGCCGAAATGTTATCACAAGGCAAACAACCCGAAGTATTGTTTTGGGTAGGTTGTGCCGGAAGTTTTGATGATAGAGCCAAAAAAATCACAAAGGCATTTGTCCGAATTTTAAATCGTGCCAAGGTGCCCTTTGCCGTTCTCGGAACCGAAGAAAGTTGTTCAGGCGATCCTGCCAAAAGAGCCGGAAACGAGTTCTTATTTCAAATGCAAGCAATGACCAATATTGAGGTTTTGAATGCGTATGAAGTAAAAAAAATCGTAACCGCGTGCCCTCATTGTTTCAATACCATAAAAAATGAATACCCGGAATTGGGTGGAAAATATGAGGTACTGCACCACACCGAATTCCTAAAATCCTTGCTAGACGATGGAAGATTAACCATCGAAGGAGGGCAATTCAAAGGAAAACGAATCACTTTTCACGACCCTTGTTATTTGGGAAGAGCCAATAATGTATATGAAGCTCCAAGAGAGTTAATCAAAAAATTAGATGCCGAATTAGTCGAAATGAAACGTTCTCGTGCCAACGGATTATGCTGTGGAGCTGGTGGAGCACAAATGTTCAAAGATGCAGAAAAAGGTAACAAAGAAATAAACATCGAAAGAACCGAAGATGCGCTGGAAACCAAACCCGATATTATTGCCGCAGGTTGTCCTTTTTGCAATACGATGATGACCGACGGAATCAAAAACAAAGAAAAAGAAGGTGAAGTAAAAGTAGTTGACATAGCCGAACTAATTGCCAATGCCATGGATTTGTAATTCAATTTAAAATTAAAAATCTGCAATCTAAAATCTAAAATCTGCAATCAAATGCTTATACCTTTCGAAAATTTACCACTAGAATCCAAAATATGGATTTACCAATCCAACAGAAAATTTTCGGATGCCGAATTTTCCGAAATAGAAGCTGATGTAATTGATTTTCTTGAAAAATGGGAAGCCCACAGTGTTGGTCTAGAATGTTCCTATCAACTAAAATACAATCGATTTATAATAATTGCAGTAAATCAGGAAGTACAAGCTGCGACAGGCTGTTCAATTGATAAATCGGTTCAATTTATTCAAAATTTAGAACAAAAATACAATGTCGATTTACTAGATAAAATGAATGTTACCTTCAAAAACGGCGAACACATTGCACACAAAACCCTAATCGATTTCAAAAAAATGGCTAAAGAAAAAGCCGTCACCGAAAACACCATAGTTTTCAATAATCTCGTTAACAATATTGAAGAATACAATGAATCTTGGGAAGTTCCAGCTATGGATAGTTGGCACAGTCGTTTTTTCTAGTATAACTTACAGGAACAAAGTTACCTTTACTGCATATTCATCATTCCTATTTGGGAAATGCTAATTTATTAAGTTTTTTTCATCAAAATATACACATGAAAATAGCAATTGTTTGTTATCCAACTTTTGGCGGTAGTGGCGTCGTTGCTACAGAATTAGGATTAGAATTAGCCCGTCGTGGTCACGAAATTCACTTTATTACTTACAGTCAGCCAGTTCGTTTGGCATTACTGAATCCCAATGTATATTATCACGAAGTTAACGTTCCAGAATATCCTTTGTTTCATTTTCAACCTTATGAATTGGCTTTGTCAAGCAAATTGGTCGATATGGTAAAGTTGTACAAAATTGAATTATTGCACGTACATTACGCTATTCCTCATGCTTATGCAGGTTATATGGCAAAGCAAATGCTCAAAGACGAAGGCATTAATCTCCCAATGGTTACGACACTTCACGGAACAGATATTACTTTAGTTGGCAACCATCCTTTCTATAAAACTGCTGTAACTTTCAGCATCAACAAATCTGATTTTGTGACTTCGGTTTCTCAAAGTTTGAAAGAAGACACCCTTAAATTGTTCCATATAAAGAACGAAATTCAAGTTATTCCCAATTTTATCGAATTGGATAAAAACACCATCGATCCCAGTATTTCTTGCCGTCGTTCGGTTATGGCTAAATCAGATGAACGGATTATTACACACATTAGTAATTTTAGAAAAGTAAAAAGAATTCCTGATGTGATTAAAATATTTTATAAAATTCAACAACAAATTCCTGCCAAATTAATGATGGTAGGCGATGGACCTGAAAAGGAAAAAGCGGAATATTTATGTAGGGAATTAGGCATTCAGGACAAAGTAATTTTCTTTGGAAACAGTAATGAAATCGATAAAATATTGAGTTATACCGATTTGTTTTTATTGCCGTCCGAAACAGAAAGTTTTGGTCTTGCAGCTCTTGAAGCAATGGCTTGGAGTGTTCCTGTGATTTCAAGCAATTCTGGTGGTTTGCCTGAAGTCAATTTTGATGGAATTTCAGGATATTTGAGCGATAAAGGGAATATAGATGAAATGGCCGAGAATGCTTTAAAAATATTGAAAGACAGCTCAACTTTAAATAAATTCAAAGAAAATGCGTTATCAGTTGCAAAGCAATTTGATATTGAAAAAATTCTGCCTTTATACGAGGAGCTTTATCAAAAAGCAATACATAAATTTTCATGAAAAAAATTCTTATAGTTTTCCTCACTTTAATTTTGGTTTCTTGTGGAGCTTTGTCAACAAAAACTTCTGTAGCAAATTCTTTGTATGAGGTTTTAACCCAACAAGCAGATGGTGGAGCAAGTATTCGTTTTTTTGAGATTTTGTCAGAGCAAAGGGAAATTGCAATGTTGCAAAACGATGAGAAATTAAAAAATAAAATCAAGCCAACCGATATTCAAACTTCAAATTTCATTGTTTTGAATATGGGCGAAAAAACATCAGCTGGGTATAAAATTGGGATTGAAAGTGCAGTTGAAACTGATAAAAATATAATTATTACTATTAAAGAAATTGCGCCAGAATCAGGTTCAATGGTTACTCTAGAAATCACAACTCCATATTCTGTAGTGAAAATCAATTCAAAAAAGGAAATTATTATCCAGTTTTAATTGAAATGATTTAAACTTTTTGCATTTTAGCGAAAATTTAGGATTTTGTAGCCAATTGAAGTCTTTTTTAAGTTGCATAGCTGGGCTACGGAACGAAAAAAAGGCAAAAAGTGAATGCAAAAGACAAATTTTTTAGCAAATGGAAAAAGTTTAAATCACTTCATTATCCTCACTTTAATTTTGGTTTCTTCTGAAGCTTCATCTTCCCAAAAATCAGAAACTAACACATTGTAAAAGGTATTGACAAACGAATATGACGGAGCTACAAGCATTCGCCTTTTACGAGAGTTATTTTGGCGCTTTCAATCGCTACATCTGTCCCAGTTCCCATAGCAATTCCAATGTCGGCTTGCGCCAATGCTCTAGCGTCGTTGATTCCGTCGACAGCCAAGGCTACAATTTTAAAATCATTAAAAAATTAATAGATCATTTAAAAAAAAATAAAATATATTTGCCATCAAAACAAACGATATGAAAAACCTTTTATCAGCACTACTAGTTTTATTCCTTTTTGTTTCTTGTTCTAAAGAAAATAATGCAACAGTAGATTATATTTCAAAAAATGAACTTGAAATCAAAGATTATATTGCGAAAAACAATTTAACTGCTCTAAGAACTAATACCGGTTTGTATTATGTAATTACGAATCCCGGAACTGGAACACAACCTACTGCAACATCAAATGTAACGGTTTCGTATAAAGGCTATTACACTAATGGGACTGTATTTGACCAAAGTAGCGCTGCGGGTATTGCTTTCGGTTTGAACCAAGTGATTAAAGGCTGGACAGAGGGAATTCCTTATTTCAAACCTGGAGGTAGTGGTATGTTATTAATTCCATCTCATTTAGGATATGGAAGTTACAATTATAGTGGGATTCCAGGAGGTTCGGTACTGATTTTCGACATTAAATTAATTTCTGTTAATTAGATTTCAATTAATTTAATTAGGCCTTAAAATATATAACCACATTAGAAACCATATTCTAGTGTGGTTTTTTATTTGCAAATCAATTTTGTAGTCAATTTTGAACTAGATCGTGATTCTAAAACATTTTACTTTATGAGGGCGTAGGATTTTAAATGTATCAATTACCAAGCTATAGGATAGTAATCTTTCAGGAATTTTCCGCACCAGTGTTTTCCTGAATTGATACCGTCAAACAAAGGATCCATAACTCTTGCCGCACCATCTACAATATCCAATGGCGGTTGAAAATCTTGTTCTTCCTGTTTTCTTTTGGCTAATTCGGCTGGATCTTCGTCCGTAACCCAGCCCGTGTCCACGGCATTCATAAAAATTCCGTCTTTTGCCAAAGTTCCTGCGGCAGTGTGTGTCAACATATTCAAGGCGGCTTTCGCCATATTGGTATGTGGATGGCGGTCTTCCTTGAAATCGCGGTAAAACTTCCCTTCCATAGCAGATACATTGATGATGTGTTTTTTACCTGTATGGTCTTTTTTCATCAGTTCCGAAAGGCGGTTACACAACACAAAAGGAGCAACAGAATTTACCAATTGCACTTCAATCATTTCGGTGGTTTCAATTTGACCTAACTTCAATCGCCAGCTGTTTACTTTTCGCAAATCGACTTGTTGCAAATCGGCATCGAGTTCTCCTTCAGGAAAAACTTCTTGCGCGACCAAGGCGTTATCAAAACTATACGGAATCTGCGATAATTTGGCGGAAGCTCGCAAACCAATACCGGGTTCAGGTCCGTGCCAAGTGACTGGCATATTTTCATTGGATGAAAATCCAGAGGTTAATACTTTCAATTCCTCCAAACAATTCGTGTGATCCAACATTAATTCTTGAACTTGTATTGGCAAAGAACCTACAGGAAGCTCTTCATTTTCCATTAAATGTGTGTAAAAACCCGCAGGTCGTCGCACGGTTTGTGCTGCATTATTAATGAGAATATCCAATCGACCGTATTTTTGCTGTATAAAATTGCAGAAAATTTCCACACTCGGAATGTGTCGCAAATCCAATCCATGAATCTTCAAGCGATGTCCCCATTCCATAAAATCAGCCTCCTTAGCAAATCGCAAAGCCGAATCTACCGGAAAACGGGTCGTGGCAATAACAGTAGCTCCTCCACGCAACAACATCAACGTAATATGATACCCAATTTTCAAACGTGAACCGGTAATTACAGCAATTTGCCCCTTGACATCGGCGGTTTGAAACCGTTTGGCATAATTAAAATCGCCACAGTCGGGACACATCGAGTCGTAAAAATGATGCATTTTAGTAAACTCTGTTTTGCAGACATAGCAATTTCGAGGAGTTTCCAATTCTAATTGTTCTTTGTGTTCCAAATCGTGCAATGCCAATAGTTTTGGTGCTACAAAAACACTGGCTTCCCGTGCCGAACGAATTCCGGTTTCTTTGCGAGCCGTTCGATCTTTCTTTTCCTGTTTGCGTTTAGCTACTGCTTTGCCGTCTTTTTTTCGCTTCGCAAATTCCTCCCTGTCAGGACGTGAAAATTGCCCAGCAGCTTTGATTAAAGCAATTCGTTGTGCTGGCGGAATCTCAAATATTTGATTAGTATCTGCATTCAATTGTGCCAAAAGTGCAATACACCGCTCGATTTCTTCCGAAGTTAGGGTAGATTTATTTTCTATTTTTCCAATCATCATTATAAAAAAAAGTTTTTCATCAGCAAAAACACCAAGGCTGCAAATATAGTCTTTAAAGTCAAAACTAAGCTTTGCCAGTAACCAATTCGCAGTCAGAATAGTTACACAAAAAATAAAACCTAAATTTTTATACTAATTATAAAAAACTCAAAAATCTTTGCTAATGAAGTTTTAAGCAAAGTTAAAATATCCCTACGTCACCTGAATGCCTAGAGAATCAAGAATCTCAAAAAGATAAGAACTATGGCTAGGATCGTATTTTTCAACACCGCTTTGGTACCATTGTGCTATTATATTGAGTTGATAAGAAGTGTAATTATCAACATCCTCTAGACTCAATCCAAGAAGACCGGCTAGAAGAAATTCTTCCAGAAATTTTACAGTAACAAAACGCTGTGGAATTCCTTTAGCAATTTGCCCATTCATTTCCTCATAATCCATTCTTCCTGAATTAAATCCAGAAATATAAGCAACATTATTTTTTTTACTATCTATCTGCATAAAAGGATTTTGCCCATTTGAATAGCCCTCTAAATAGTCTTGTCGATAAGATGAATTAAAAATATTTTTAGATTCCATGTAATATATACGTCTAATAATTTCTTAACAAACCTATCAAAAATAATCAACTGATAATATTAAAATCGTTAAAAGGATAAAATACTCTTTAAATAACAAGTACTATGTAGTTTATCGATAAAAAAAAGGTTAAAAAAACGTATATTCTATAATTTTGAAAAATATCTTGTTTCAATTCGCTTACTATCTTTTATCGAACTTTTTGCCCAAGCCAAACGTTTTACTAAGATTTCTTCATCAGATAAATGCCAATCTACATTTGATTGTCGCAATCTGTTCGTCAGATTTTGAATAATTATCGCAGCCGAAACCGAAATATTCAAACTTTCGGTAAAACCAACCATCGGAATTTTAAGAAACCCATCGGCTTTTTGGAGCACCTCGTCTGATAATCCATCTCGTTCAGTTCCAAAAAACAAGGCACTGGGTTTCGAAATATCAAAATCATCCAACAAACAATCATTTTCGTGAGGAGTTGTAGCAATGATTTGATAGCCTTGATTTTTTAAAGTTTCAATACAATTGGCTACATTGTCAAATTTGTTTATGTCCACCCATTTCTGTGCACCCATCGCAATTTCCTTGTCGATACTTTTGCCATAACGCTCTTCAATAACATTCAATTCTTGAATGCCAAAAACCTCGCAACTGCGCATCACGGCACTGGCATTGTGCATCTGAAAAATATCTTCTACAACTACCGTAAAATGCTTGGTTTGGTTTTCCAACACTTTCAAAAACTTGGCTTTTCTATTTTCGGTCAGAATATTTTCTAAGAAATTAAGGTAATCAAGGTCGATCATAATGCGGAATTATTTTTGGTAAAAATACTAAAAAAGATTACTTTTATTTTTTAAAATAATCTGTGTGACGTAGTGCCTCCATGGCAAAAATATAAAACATGAAAAAGAAACTAGTCGTTCTGACCGGAGCCGGAATCAGTGCCGAAAGCGGAATCAAAACCTTTCGTGATGCCGATGGACTTTGGGAAGGTCATAATGTAATGGATGTGGCAACGCCTGAAGGTTGGCAGAAAAACCCTGAATTAGTACTTGATTTTTATAATCAAAGACGAAAACAATTGCACGAAGTACAACCCAATCTTGGGCATCAAATTCTGGTAGAATTAGAAAAGGATTTCGAGGTGAATATCATTACGCAAAATGTAGATAATTTGCACGAAAAAGCAGGAAGTTCAAATGTGCTGCATCTTCATGGCGAATTGTTGAAAGTAAGAAGTACAGCAAACCAAAACTATATTCTGGACTGGGAAACCGATTTGAATACGGGTGATGTTGACAACAAAGGAAACCAATTACGCCCTCATATCGTTTGGTTTGGCGAGGAAGTTCCCGCTTTGGAAGAAGCTGTGTTCCTTGTCGAAAAAGCCGATATTTTGATAATAATTGGGACATCGCTTCAAGTTTATCCTGCGGCTGGATTGATGAATTTTGCCAATCACTCCATTCCAGTTTATTATATTGATCCAAAACCAGCAACAATATATGACTTACCAAATGACATCAAAATCATTGCTGCAATTGGTTCGGATGGAATGAAAATTGTGCAAAAAGATCTTGAAAATATGAAATAACAATTGCAGTGTCAATGGCAATAACAATTTAAAAATTCACTTCATTTTTTAAATCTGAAATCTGGAATCTAAAATCTGAAATGCTATCTTTGCCCTTTATAAAAAACCAACAGAAATGACAACCTTAAACGAATTAAACGCCGTATCGCCAATCGACGGTAGATACAGAAGTAAAACCAGTTCATTATCCAAATTTTTCTCAGAAGAAGCTTTAATTAAATACCGAGTATTGGTTGAAATTGAATATTTTATTGCGCTTTGTGAAATTCCTTTGCCACAACTTGCAGCTGTTAACCCAAATGTATTCGAGAGTTTACGTAACATCTATAAAAAATTCTCTACCGAAGATGCACTTTGGATAAAAGAAACCGAAAAGGTAACGAACCACGATGTAAAAGCAGTGGAATATTTCATCAAAGACGCTTTCGAAAAACTAGGATTGTCTCAATTTAAAGAATTTATCCACTTTGGATTGACTTCACAAGACATAAACAATACCGCGATTCCACTTTCGACAAAAGAAGCTTTCGAAAAAGTATATATGCCTTCTTTAATAGCTTTAACTTCAAAATTGAAAGAGTTGAGTATCGAATGGCGTGATATTCCAATGCTGGCCAAAACCCACGGACAACCGGCTTCACCAACCCGTTTGGGCAAAGAAATTGGTGTTTTTGTAGAACGTCTGGAAGAGCAAATGCGTTTGTTGTTCAATATTCCTTTTGCGGCTAAATTTGGTGGAGCAACCGGAAATTACAATGCCCATCACGTGGCCTATCCACAAATTGATTGGAGAAAATTTGGCGGTACTTTTGTTGAAGACATTCTTGGATTACACCATTCCTTCCCTACTACACAGATCGAACATTACGACCATTTTGCCGCATTTTTTGATGCTTTGAAAAGAATTAACACTATCATAATTGATTTGGACAGAGATATTTGGACTTATGTTTCTATGGAATATTTCAAACAAAAAATCAAGGCAGGAGAAATTGGTTCTTCGGCAATGCCACACAAAGTAAACCCGATAGATTTTGAAAACTCGGAAGGAAATTTAGGAATTGCCAATGCGATTTTCGAACATCTTTCGGCTAAATTACCACTATCCAGACTGCAACGCGATTTGACCGATAGTACTGTTTTGAGAAATATTGGCGTACCAATGGGACACACTCTAATCGCTTTTGAAGCGACGTTGAAAGGCTTGAACAAACTCCTTTTGAACGAACCAAAATTTCACGAAGATTTAGAGAAAAACTGGGCCGTTGTTGCTGAGGCGATTCAAACTATTTTGCGTCGTGAAGCCTATCCAAATCCTTATGAAGCTCTGAAAGGATTGACTAGAACCAATGAAGCCATTACTAAAGATTCAATTCACGAATTTATTGCAACATTAGATGTTTCTGTTGAAATCAAAGCCGAATTGATGCAAATTACACCAAGTAATTTCTTGGGGATTTAAACCAATACTAATTTTAAAATATTTATCTGTATTTTTGAATTATAGACTGATTAATTACAAGTTTAATTAAATCATTGCGTTTGCGATATTTTTGGCAATTTATAGCAATTGTAATTTTAAAATGGTTAATACCGACAATATATGGAATACAATTTATTGGATTCTTATATATTGCAAATTCGTATCAAATCGATTTTACCAATAATCCTTTAAGCCATATTCCAACTATTAAAGCAATAATTAATAGTACCGAAAATAAATAGAAAATGGTGATTTCTGTGCTTAAACCTAATAACAACGGTCCTGCAAAGGCTGCTGCAGACCAAGCTGATAAAATATAACCCAAGACTTGTCCGTAGTCTTCAGTACCAAAAATGCTTTTCACAAAAGAAGGCATTGTAGCAAAACCTGACCCATAACCCGCAATAATGACATAAGTCAAGATTTGAAAAGAGATAGAATTGGTCGAAAAACTTGGTGTCAAAGCAAAACAAACCACGTTGATTCCTATAAAAAGCATAAAAGTAGTCCAACAACCTATTTTGTCTGAAATATTTGACCAGAACAAACTCCTAATCTCTAAACAAGAGAAATTATTAAAAAAAAGATTTAATCAGTTAAACAATTAACCAATTAAACCTTTTAATAGACTTAAGTTTTTAGTTACTATTTTCAATCTTAAACATTGAAAAATAAAACACCATAACTGCTAAAAACTAATCAAAAATAATCTTAGTTGTTCCAAAATTAATTTCGGAACTAAGTATTTTCATAAATACAATTCCTGCAGAAAGAGAAACATTCATTTCGAATGTATTCATTCCTTTTTCCAGTTTTATTGAACTGCTGTGCACTACTTTTCCTGTAACATCGATTAAAAAAATAGTTGCTGTTGTATTAAGACTACTTGATAAAGTTGTTTTTAAATATCCGCTAGAAGGATTTCGATACGTTACAAAACTATTTTCTTCAATCGAAAATTCATTTTCAATAATGGTAAGTGGCAATATTAACTTGGTATTTTCTAAAGGTTCAATTTTTAAGTAGTCAATAACTAATGTGTGAGTACCCGCCCAATTGAAAGAGCCTGCCCAAGGCAATTGTCTAAATCCAATTATTACTTCAGAAACGCCTGTTGCAATACTTGTTGTAAATGTTTCTTGAATCACACCATCAATAAAAAAATCGATACGGTTATCTCTCCAGTCAATTGTATAAGTATGAAATTGATTGTCGATAAGAGATATTTTTTGATTTGATTGGTTTACAACAGGTTTTGCAGTACCCGTAAACGGTTTATTTGTAATTTCGTTTGCATTTCCCCAAGTGTTGAATCTTGCATCAGTCCATCCACCATTTACAGGCAATGTTTCGTGCGATGGAAACTCGCTATCTCTTGCAACAACTTCAATATCAACTTCATTGAAAATCTTTCCAACTTGTCTGTAAGTGAAAAGGAAACCAACTAAACCGCCATCTACAACTGCACCTTTCATTCGAACTTCAAGACGATGATTTTGAGCAACACCCCCAAATTCAAGTGTTTGAAAAGGGTGAACGTCATCTGTGTCATTTTTTACATCAGCATCAACAATGATGTAGGCATTACCATCACCGGGGAAAAATTGATTCCAGCTTTTTTGTGAGGGATGTATTTCGTTGTGAAATGTCCAGTAACTTCCTGCAGGAATATTCGTTGGGTATCCTACTGAATTAAAATCTTCAAAATAATTGATTTCATTTGCAGTTGATTGTGCAAATGATTTTAAAGACAATATTATTGTAAATAGTGAACAAAAAATAAATGTCACAAAAAAATCATTTACATAAATTGGTAATTTTTTTTTAATCATGTAGGTTAGCTTTTGGGAATTGATTAGGTTTAATAAAAACGTCAAAAGTGCTAAAATACAAAAAGATTATAATGTGAAAAATTTTTGTTAAAATTTTTAAAACGTAAAAATAAATCACACTTTATAGAAAAAAAACTTTTAAATGAGTGAAAATGATTTCTAAGTTTTCATTTTTATCTATATTATTATCTTGTGCGATTAATATGGAAATCATTATCAAAATAACATTTTTTTTAATTTTATATCTTAAAATTAAACATACTATGCAGCTACAAAAATCTTGATAATTCAAACAACTAAATCGCTATTGCCAATAATCCCTTCAACCACATTCCAACCACCAAAGCAATAATTAACAGGATTGAGAAGAAATAAAAAATAGTAATTTCTGTACTTAAACCTAATAATAACGGTCCTGCAAAGGCTGCGGCAGACCAAGCGGTTAAGATATAACCCAAGACTTGTCCGTAGTTTTCAGTACCAAAAATGCTTTTCACAAAAGAAGGCATTGTAGCAAAACCCGCTCCATAACCTGCAATAATAATATAAGTCAAGATTTGAAAAGAGATAGAATTGGTCGAAAAACTAGGAATCAATGCAAAACAAACCACGTTAATTCCTATAAAAAGCATAAAAGTTGTCCAACAACCTATTTTATCTGAAATACTAGACCAAAATAAACGTCCCAATCCATTAAACAATCCTATGATAGCCACAAACATCGTGGCTTGTGCTGCCGACATTCCTACTACTTCTTGTCCCAAAATCGCAGCTTTGGAGATGATGGCAATTCCACCACAAACATTCAGGAATAATAACAACCAAAGCGCTATAAACCGTTTATCGGTTAGGATTTCTTTTGGAGTCAAATCGACGTGAGCGTGGTGAGTTGTGCTTGTACTTTCAGGATTTGCCAAATACAAAGCACTTAAAAGCATACAAATTCCGTAACCAATTCCAAGTGTAGCAAAAGCTCCTGCCAATCCCATAGAAGCAATTAAAGGCCCAATTAAAAACGAAGCCAACAAAGAACCTAAGGCAAAAGACATAATAATTATTCCGGAAGCCAATCCCGGTTTATCGGGAAACCATTTTACGACCGTATAAACTGGAACCACGTATCCAAATCCTAAACCAATACCTTGCAAAACACCAAATGTTAAGTAAAATAAATAAATATTGCCCATGTTTACAGCGACAGCGCTACCTAATAATCCTATGGTTAAAAAAATTGTTGCTAATAAACCCGCTTTGGTTGGTCCTACTTTTTGAGCAAATTTACCCATAAAAGCAGCCGTTAATCCTAAAAAACAAATGGCTAAACTAAACCCTGTTTTGGTATCGTGAGCATCCCAATTTAATGCTGCGGACAAAGGTTCGATCCATTTGCTATAGGCATAAATAGATCCGATGGAGAGCTGCATAATCATTCCAGCCAACACGATTAAATATTTATTCTTTTTCATTCTTCTAATTCTTAATGCGGTAAAATCTGAATTTATTTTATGATAACGTTATCCAAATACAAACTAAAAATAGTTTTGGCATTTTCTAACGCTTCTGTGGTTGGTGAAGGAGTATCTGCAAGTGCATATTGCATATTCATCAACTCCCATTTGTGTTTTCCCAATTGGTGAAAAGGGATAATTTCCACTCTTTTGATAGTTTTGTAGTTCGAAAAATGTTTCGCCCATTCGTGCAAATATTCCTCTTGATCCGTCCATCCGGGAACAAAAACATAGCGCAACCACATTGGCTTTCCAGTGCTTTCGCGGTGTTCGGCAATTTTTAATGTAGTGGTATTGCTTAAGCTAGTGAGTTTTTTGTGCCATTCTGGGTTGATGTGTTTTACATCCAATAGCAGCAAATCGGTTCTATCAAGAAGCTCTTTGGTATGATCATCCAAAACTCGTCCATTCGAATCCAAACAAGTGTTGATTCCGTTTTCGTGTAAACGATCAAAAAAGTGAATCAATTTTATTCTTTGTAATAAAGGTTCGCCACCAGAAACGGTTACTCCTCCCTCTTTTTTAAAATAGGCTTTTTGCTTAACAGCTTTGGAAACCAATTCGTCGACAGTTACCAATGTTCCTCCGTGAATGTCAATCGAATCAGGATTTTGGCAATACAAACAGCGAAATTGACACCCTTGAACAAATACTACCATTCGAATTCCGGGACCATCGTGGGTTCCGAAAGTCTCTAAAGAATGAATTCTTAATAAATCAATTTCAGATTCGTTTAATAAATGGGTGTCTTGTTCGGGGAAGTACATAGGTGTTTGTTATTAAAATTAAATTCTATTCCTTTAAGTAAAATTTTAAAGAAATAGAATTTATAAAAATACATAATAATTTGAAATTACATTGTATCGTGGAAAGTTCTGCTGATCACTTCTAATTGGTGCGCTTTGGACAAACGTACAAAGTTCACAGCATAACCGGAAACACGAATGGTCAATTGAGGATAATTCTCAGGATGATTGTAGGCGTCTAACAAGGTTTCTTTGTTTAGAATATTCACATTCAAGTGGTGTGCATTTCTACCAAAATAAGCATCCAATGTTGTTGTTAAATTACCGACTTGCTCTTCTAAATTGTTTCCTAATGATTTTGGAACCATTGTAAAAGTATAAGAAATTCCGTCTTGAGCATCATTGTAATTCAATTTACTCACGGAGTTCAAAGAAGCAATCGCTCCATTTTCATCTCTACCATGCATTGGATTGGCACCCGGAGCAAAAGCCTCACCTGCCTTACGACCGTCAGGAGTGGCACCAGTATTGGAACCGTACATCACATTGGAAGTAATCGTCAACAGTGAAAGTGTAGGAGTCGAATTTTTATAGGTTTTGTGTTTTCTCAACTCATCGATAAAGATTTTAGTCACTTCTTGAGCAATAGTATCTACCCTATCGTCATCATTACCAAATTTTGGAAAATCACCTTCAATTTTAAAATCTGAAGTCAAACCAAATTCGTTTCTAACTGGCGACACTTTAGCATATTTAATAGCAGAAAGTGAATCAGCAATAATGGAAATTCCCGCAGCTCCATAAGCGATGTCAATATTTGGATTACTATCAATTAATGACATTTGTGCTCTTTCATAATAATATTTATCGTGCATATAATGAATGATATACATTGATTTTGCATACACACGAGCTACTTCGGCTAATGTTTTCTTGAATGATTTCATTACGGTATCATAATCCAAAACCTCATCGTCCATTTCAGAAATTCCACTTACCACTTGAACACCTTCGGCTTCTTCTCTACCGCCATTCAATGACAATAAAAGTGCTTTAGGCAAATTGGCACGAGCACCAAAATGTTGAATCGTTTTTCCAATTTCTTGATACGAAACACAACAAGCAATTCCATAATCGTCTGAACCACGATTGTCTCTCATTAAATCGTCATTTTCGTATTGCAATGAAGAAGTGTCGATAGAAACTTGTGCACAAAAATCTTTGAAACCTTGTGGCAAACTTTCAGACCAAAGAATCGTTAAATTCGGTTCTGGTGAAGCACCTAAATTATACAATGTTTGCAAGAAACGGAAAGAAGTTTTGGTTACTTTGGTTCTACCATCGTGCAATTGACCACCAATAGCTTCGGTAACCCAAGTTGGATCTCCACCAAAAATTGCATCGTATGCTCCTGGACGAAGGTGACGCACCAATCGCAATTTCATTACAAATTGGTCAATATATTCTTGAGCCAATTCTTCGTCGATGATTCCAGCTTCGATATCGTTTTGAATGTAAACATCTAAAAACGAAGAAACATTTCCAAGAGACATTGCTGCTCCATCTTGTTCTTTCACGGCACTTAAATATCCCAAATAAGTAAATTGTACGGCTTCGTGAGCACTTTTTGCTGGTTTCGAAATGTCAATTCCATAAGAAAGTGCCATAGTTTTCATATCGACTAAAGCATTGATTTGCTCCGCTATTTCTTCACGCAAACGCACTTTAGCAACACTCATTTCGCCGTTCACTTTTACTTTATCTGATTTTTTTTCTGCAATCAAACGGTCGATACCATAAAGAGCTACTCTTCTGAAATCGCCTATTATTCTTCCTCTTGCATAATTATCTGGTAATCCAGTTAAAACGTGTTTTGATCGGAATGTTTTAATTTCACCATCATAAGCATCGAAAACAGCTTGATTGTGATTTTTAGCGTAATTAAAAATATCTACTACTCTTTCAGAAACTTTCAACCCTTTTTCAGCTACAGCCGATTCAACCAATTTGATTCCTCCAAAAGGTTTCATCGCTCTTTTCAAAAGCATATCGGTTTGAAGTCCAACAATAGTTTCATTTTCTTTTTGAATATATCCAGGTCCAAATGAAGTAATATTCGAAATAACCTCGGTGTCAATGGCAAGACAACCATCATTTTCTCTTTCTTTCAAAAGTGATTGTTTACAAACATCCCAGAGTTGAGTTGTTTTATAAGATGGGCCTACAAGAAAACTGGCATCGCCTTCGTACGATTTAAGATTTTGCAAAATAAAATCGTGCACATTAATACTGTCTTTCCAAACCCCTGTTTTTAATTCTAAACTTTTTACTAAATTTTTCATTTTTTATATCTCTTTATTTTTCTAAAATTTTTATCTTTTTTCTATAACTAAATTTACGAAATATGTAAATACAATATAGATTATCCTATTTTTTTAGGAATACAACATCATTTTGCTCCAATTACAGCAAATACAACAACTTAAAAGCAACATAAATTTGTTATCTTACGAATTTAGATGTTTTTGAACGAAAATTGTGAAAATTACGATAACGGTATAGCTTTTTTTATTTCTAATTTTTATCTTATTTTCTTCTGAAAATGACCTATTCCAACAAATTTTTGCTAAAAAAAACACAAGCAATCTGGATTTAATCCTTGTACAGATTGTATGCATTTGAACGGAACTATAAATTAGTAATAGTAAGAAACAAATCCATTTCAAACATAAAAAATCCCTATTCAAAACATTGTTCCGAATAGGGATTTTAAGAATTAATTAACAAAATGAGTTGTATTTTACATCATAAACTATTAGTTTACAGTATTTTATTAAATAATTTCTTTTGGTTTACAAATTCTATGAACTATTTATCCGCTATTTCGTGTACACCGTATTCTCTTGTTCTGAGACTCTAATAAATGTAGTTCTCTTAGTCAATTCCTTCAATCTGGAAGCGCCAACATAAGTACAAGCACTTCGTAAACCGCCAAGAATATCTTTCAAAGTTACTTCAACATCACCTCTAAAAGGCACTTGTACAGTTTTTCCTTCGCTTGCTCGGTATTCGGCAACGCCACCCACGTGTTTTTCCATGGCTGTGGTTGAACTCATTCCATAAAATTGTTTGAATTTTTCGCCATTGATTTCTATCAATTCGCCACCACTTTCGGTATGACCAGCGAGCATTCCTCCCAACATTACAAAATCGGCTCCGGCTCCAAAAGCTTTTGCCACATCACCCGGAGTTTTGCAACCGCCATCGCTTATAATTTGTCCACCAAGTCCGTGAGCTGCATCGGCACATTCTATAATGGCTGAAAGTTGAGGATAACCTACTCCCGTTTTTACTCTGGTAGTACAAACCGAGCCCGGTCCGATTCCTACTTTTATAATATCGGCTCCAGCCAATAATAATTCTTCGACCATTTCGCCTGTAACCACATTTCCGGCAATTATCACTTTGTCAGGATATTGCTTGCGGGTTTGTTGCACAAAATTGACAAAATGTTCGGAATAGCCATTGGCTACATCAATACAAATGAATTTCAATAACGGATTGGCATCGAAAATCTGTGCTATCTTTTTAGAATCGTCTTTTCCTGTCCCAGTACTTATTGCAATATAATCATACATTTCTGGTATTAAATCACGCAAAAAATTATTCCATTCCTGAACGGAATAATGTTTGTGAATTGCGGTGAAAAGTTTGTCTTCAGCCAAAGCTTTTGCCATTTCAAAAGTTCCTACTGTATCCATATTGGCAGCCATAATTGGAACTCCTGTCCAAGTGGTAGTACTATGCAAAAATTTGAATTCTCTTTCTAAACTGACATGAGAACGACTCTTTAATGTGGATCTTTTAGGTCTAATCATTACATCTTTGAACCCCAATTTCATTTCTGTTTCTATTCTCATTTGGTAGTGATTTTAATTGTATAAATATCATTCAAAATTACAAAATAAAGCGGAACAACACTATATTTTGGCAGGCTATAAAACACGAATTCCTGAAGTTACAAATGGGGATTTATCATCAAATGGAACCATATTTTTATTTACGGTGATCTCCGCTTTTACCAACGCATTTTCTGCATCTTTTCCTGAAATTCCTTTGTTTCTCAAATCGATTAACATCATTTGATTGTCTGTTCCACCCGAAATGATATCATACCCTCTTTTTACAAAAGCATCGGCCATTGCATTGGCATTTTTTTGCAATTGTAAAGCATATCTAAAGAATTCGTCAGTCAACGCTTCTCCAAAAGCTATTGCTTTTGCAGCGATAATATGCATAAAAGGACCACCTTGATTTCCTAGGAAAACAGCTAAATCCAATAATGAAGACATTATTCTGATTTCGCCTTTTGGAGTGGTTAAACCCATTTTGTTTGGAAAATCTTTTCCCATCAAAATCAAACCACCTCTTGGTCCACGCAAGGTTTTGTGTGTTGTAGTCGTAACAATATGACAATAAGGTAAAGGATCATTCATCAAACCTTTGGCAATTAGACCCGCGGAACAACTAACCGTAACACCTTGATATTAATACCAATATTAAATCTTTACGGAATATAATAATAATCGAACTCAGGTTAATAAATAAAATTAGTAAAAACTTACCATAATAACCCCCGTTAGACTTTAAAATTCTAACAGGGGTTTCTATGTTGAAATCCATTAGCAAAAACCAATTATAATAACTTTATAAATTGAGATTCTTTCCAAAAAACAAAAAACACACTACACCTCTTTATTATAGGAAACCGAAACTAAATTGAATTCCTTTTAATTTTAAAAACCTCTTTGTTTTTTTTCTATTAAACTTAATTACGATATCGCCATAAATAACAATTTTACGAATGTGATAAAAAAGAAGTGGCATAATTCATAATTTTGTCAAAAAATGAAGTTTAAATATCAAAAATCCATTATTGATTATAAATCTAAAAAATACATTTGTAAAAGTTATTTATGAAACTGATGAAAAAACGGTATCAAAAAACAACAACTCTTTAAACATTAATTAGGTATTCATTGTAAGACAAAATAATAAAATCAGATGAAAAATAAATCATTCCTAGCTTTCGACCTTGGTGCAACAAGTGGGCGCACCATTCTAGGCAAAATCGAAAACGGACGACTTCAAATGAAGGAACTTACCCGTTTTTCAAATCAAATACTTCAAATCGGAAATCACATTCATTGGAATATTTATTCTTTGTTCGAACATTTAAAAGTTGGACTCGCTGCTGCCAAAAAAGAAGATGTTGAAATCGCATCTATTGGGATTGATACTTGGGGAGTCGATTTTGTGTTACTTGCCGATGACGATTCTATTTTAGGTGCTCCTTATGCCTATCGCGATCCACACACTGTTGGAATGCCTGAAAAATATTTCGAATTAATTTCACGCGAGAAAGTATATGACCTTACTGGTATTCAAGTAATGAATTTTAATAGTTTATACCAACTTTTTGCATTGAGTCAAGCCAATAATTCTTTGCTCAAAAGTGCCAAGAAAATGTTATTCATTCCCGATGCTTTGGCTTATATGCTTACCGGAAATAAAGTAGTTGAATATACCATTGCTTCCACTTCCCAAATTTTAAACCCTCATACCAAAAAATTTGAAGCCGAATTACTTGAAAAAGCAGGAGTTTCTCCTTCTATTCTTGGCGAAATTGTAATGCCGGGTCAATTAATAGGCTGTCTCAAAGAGGATCTAGCATTAGAGAGCGAATTGGGAAATATAAATGTGATTGCAGTAGCTGGACACGATACAGCCTCAGCAGTGGCAGCTGTTCCTGCAACAAGCGAAAATTTTGCTTACCTAAGTTCTGGCACTTGGTCCTTGATGGGAATTGAAGTAAAAGACCCAATTATCAACCAAGTAACATTTGATTTAAACTTCACAAACGAAGGCGGAATTGAAGGAACCACTCGCTTTTTGAAAAATATTATAGGCATGTGGCTCTTGGAACAATGTTTGAAAGATTGGAAATCCGAAGGCATCTCGTATGCATACGAAAAACTAGTTCAAATGACTACTACAGTTCCTGCTTTTCAATCTATTATTGACCCAGACCACAGTTCGTTTGTCAATCCAAGTTGTATGCCAACGGCCATTGCTAATTATTGTAAGGCAACAAAT
Organism: Flavobacterium sp.; assembly: GCA_043770265.1. Classification (GTDB taxonomy): domain Bacteria; phylum Bacteroidota; class Bacteroidia; order Flavobacteriales; family Flavobacteriaceae; genus Flavobacterium. The sequence goes on from JAYVIK010000003.1 coordinate 22,213, forward strand.
CAAATCGCACCTTCCAATCATGCTGAATTTGTGCGTTGCATTTTTGAAAGTCTTTCACTCAAATACAATTATGTGCTAGAAAAACTGAAAGACTTGTCCCCTTTTGCAATCGAAAAATTACATGTCATTGGAGGCGGATCAAAAAACCCATTATTAAATCAATGGACTGCCAATGCTACTGGAATCACTGTAATTGCTGGTCCTTCTGAAGCAACTGCAATCGGAAATATAATGATTCAAGCTAAATCTGCTGGTTATGTCAATTCGCTACACGAAATGCGACAAATTATTGGCAATTCGATTCAACTAGATGAATTTACCCCCGAAAATAAAACCGTTTGGGATAATGCGTATCAAAAATTCTTGACGATTACTCAATTAGATAAAGAAACCTTCGCAAATCATATATAAATCAAAATTAACACACAAAAACACAAATTATAAAATAATGAAAAAGTTAGACATCAAATTAATGCACCCTGTTGAGCAGATCAATATGGTAATAGGAAGAATTTACAAGAAAGGAATGACCACCACCTCTGGAGGTAACATTTCGATAAGAGATAAAAATGGAGATATTTGGATCACTCCATCAGCCGTCGATAAAGGAGATTTGACTCCAAAGGATATTGTTTGCGTAAAAAAAGATGGAACTATTGTAGGTTTGCACAAGCCATCATCAGAATACCCTTTTCATAAAGCAATTTTTGAAGCGCGTCCTGACATTAACGCAATCATTCACGCACACCCTCCTGGATTGGTGGCTTTCAGCATCACTCGCCAAGTTCCCAATACCAATATTACTCCCCATTTCCGTTCTGTTTGCGGTAAAGTAGGTTATGCACCTTATGGTTGTCCGGGAAGTGATGAATTGGGCGAAAAAATTGCAGCTCAATTTATTGGTACTGACAGTAAAGCAGTAATTATGGAAAACCACGGAGTTGTGTTAGGAGGTTCAGACATGCTGGATACCTACCAACGATTTGAAACTTTGGAATTATGCTGTTGCACCATTGTAAGTGCCGGAAAACTTGGAAAAGTAAACGCATTGACCGATGAACAAATTAAACAATACAGAGCACAAATTCCTTCAAAAGCCACTCGTTTCTCAGATCCTGGATATCCATCAGATGAATTGGCCATAAGAAGAGATATGGTAAAAATCATTCATCGTGCATGCGAACATGGATTAATGATTTCAACCTTTGGAACAGTTTCAGCTCGTTGGAGTGGAAATGACTTCTTGATTACGCCGCACGATGTATCTCGTTGGAACATTTCTGCAGACAATATCATTCAGGTTAAAAACGGAATGACCGAAGACAATAAAAATCCAAGTTATCAAGTGCCATTGCACCAACGTATTTACGAACAAAACCCGCACATCAATTCCATCATCATGACACAGTCTCCTAATCTGATGGCTCACTCGATTAGCGGAACCAAATTTGACGTTCGAACCATTCCTGAAAGCTGGATTTTCCTTCAGGATGTACCTTCAGTTCCTTTCGGTTCTTTATTTGATGATATTGACGGAATGGCAAATATGTTTGACAAAAACCGTGTTGTTTTAATCGAAAATGACTGTGTTGTAGTTACCGGAGACCAATTATTAAACACTTTCGATTATTTGGAAGTGGCTGAATTTAGTGCCAATTCATTAGTAATGGCTGCTTCTGTTGGTCCTTTATGTCCAATGGGAGATGCTGAAATTGAGGAATTGAGAGTGGCTTTTAGCGCAATAATAAGATAAATTAGAAATAAAAAAAATAACAATAGTATGAGTACCATTAAACGAATTATTTTAAACGAAATGTCTTATTATGGGGCAGGAAGTCGTTCTGTTCTTGCCGACGAAATCAAAAAAAGAGGCTTGAAGAAAATTTTTGTCGTAACCGATAAAGATTTATTAAAATTTGGTGTAGTCGAAAAAGTAACAACTTTTCTTGATGCAGCAAAAATTGAATACATTATTTTTTCGAATGTAAAACAAAATCCAACGGTTGCCCAAGTAAAAGAAGGAGTTGTAGCTTTCAGTACATCGGGTGCCGATGCAATTGTAGCTATTGGTGGAGGTTCACCTATCGATACTGCCAAAGCTATCGGAATTATTTCCAACAATCCTGAATTTGCCGATGTGGTTTCGCTAGAAGGTGTTGCCGATACCAAAAACAAATCAATTCCAATTATTGCTTTACCAACTACAGCTGGAACGGCTGCCGAAGTAACCATCAATTATGTGATTACAGACGAAGAAAATGTAAAGAAAATGGTTTGTGTGGATCCGAATGTTATTCCAATTCTTTCTATTGTAGATGCTGAATTAATGTTGAGTTTACCACCAAGTTTGACTGCTGCAACAGGAATGGATGCTTTGACTCACGCCATCGAAGGATATATTACCAAAGGAGCTTGGGAAATGTCGGATATGTTTGAGTTGAAAGCTATCGAAATGATTGCCAAACATTTGCCAGTAGTAGTGAAAAATCCTTCTAATATTGTAGCACGCGACGGTATGGCTGTTGCCCAATACATTGCGGGAATGGGATTCTCTAATGTTGGATTAGGATTGGTACACGGCATGGCTCATCCATTGGGTGCTTATTATGATATTCCTCACGGTGTTGCCAATGCCTTATTGTTGCCAATCGTTATGGAATACAATACCGAATCTTCCATTGCTAAATATGTTGATATTGCTCGCGCTATGGGGATAAAAGTAGATCATTTATCACTTTCTGATGCTGCAAAGGCTGCTGTTGAAGCCGTGAAAAACCTCGCTATAGAAGTAGGTATTCCTGAAAAAATGCAGTTGTTGAATGTTAAAGAAGAAGATTTGGAGCGTCTTGCCCAGTCCGCTTTTAAAGATGTTTGCACCCCAGGAAATCCACGTGAAGTACAATTAAGCGATATATTAGAACTTTATAAAAAAGCATTTTAACAAACCACACATATAAAAAAAATGAAAACAGAACAAATAAATCAAGCATTTGAATATGCAAAATCACGATATGCCGGTCTTGGAATCGACGTAGAGAAAGCAATTACCGAAATGGATAAATTATCCATCTCACTGCACTGTTGGCAAGCCGATGATGTAACAGGATTTGAATCGGGTAATGATGAACTAACTGGCGGAATTCAAGTTACAGGAAATTATCCTGGAAAGGCCAGAACCATAGCCGAACTTCGTGCCGATATCGACAAAGCAATGTCATTAATCCCAGGAGAACACCGTTTGAATATTCACGCTTTGTATGGAGATTTTGGTGAAGAAGTGGTAGATCGTGACCAAATCGAGGTAAAACATTTCCAAAGCTGGATTGATTGGGCAAAAGAAAAAGGATATAAATTAGATTTTAACGCCACTTGTTTCTCTCACGATAAATCGGCTGATGGATTTACATTATCGCATCGTGATCCTGCTATTCGGCAGTTTTGGGTAGAACACGTAATTCGTTGTCGTAAAATTGCAGAAGAAATGGGACGTCAATTGGGTTCGAAATGTATTCACAACATTTGGATTCCAGACGGTTCAAAAGATTTAGTTATTGACCGTGCTTTATACCGTCAAAACTTGAAAGATTCATTAGACAAAATTTTCGAATATAAAACTAATGATGACTACATGTTGGATAGTATCGAATGTAAATTATTTGGTATCGGAAGCGAAAGTTTTGTAGTAGGTTCACACGAATTCTATATGGGTTACGGTGTTGCTAATAACAAAATGATTACGTTAGACGCTGGACATTTTCATCCTACCGAAGTAATTTCAGATAAAATTTCATCTTTATTATTATTCGCTCCAGAAATCATGCTTCACGTAAGTCGTGGTGTTCGTTGGGATAGTGATCACGTTGTGATTTTAAACGACGAATTGCAAGCTATTGCGCAAGAGATTATTCGTAACAAAGCATTAGACAGAGTTCACGTTGGTTTAGATTTCTTCGATGCTTCTATCAACAGAATTGGAGCTTATGTAATTGGGGTTCGTGCTACACAAAAAGCTTTCATTCAAGCTTTATTAGAGCCAACAACTCAGTTGCGTTCTTACGAAGCAAATGGTCAAAACTTTGAACGTTTGGCTTTATTAGAAGAAGCGAAATCATTGCCTTGGGCTGCTGTATATGATTACTATTGTGCTTCAAAAGGAATCACTGCTGCCGAAGACTATATTACAGATATTCAAGAATACGAAAAAAATGTAACTTCAAAAAGATAAATTACCTACTCCCCAATTTCTTGTAAAAAAGAGATTGGGGAGTTTTTTTTATCTTAAATTTTATTTAAAACTACAAAATGAATGAGTTCAATATTCTTTATATTTGTAGTGAAATGCCACAAAAGCATTAAATCTTATTTTTTCAATTTGTTATGTTAAATAATGCTCTAAATAATAGTGTTAATTACCCCATAACTTCCGAGGAAGATGAGTTATGGGGATTAACCATTACCACTGTTGGACATCAAAACATTAGTGAACAAGAAAGTTATCCACCTGAAAAACACCCGGCGGGATATTATTTTAATGTGGATAAAGGCAGAATATTAAACGAATATCAATTACTGTACATCACAAACGGAAATGGTGTTTTTACGTATGGCAATTCGAAGCAATCGTGTTTAATCACCGAAGGAAAAATGTTTTTTTTGACGCCAGGAGTTTGGCATACTTATAAACCTCTGGAAAATTCAGGATGGAATGAATATTGGATTGGTTTTAAAGGTAAAATCATCGAAAAAATTGTAAAAGAAGGTTTTTTTCTAAATAAAAATCCAGTTTTCAGTATTGGGATGAATGAAGAAATCATCGATTTGTATTACAAAGCTATCGAAATTGCCAACGAGGAACGTTCTGGTTTTCAGCAAGCCCTTTCTGGTATTGTGATGAATATTTTGGGATTGATGTATTATCGAAACAAAACAAGAGCTTTTGAAGATGAAGAACTCATCAATAAAATTAACAAAGCCAAAGTAATTATGCGGGAGGATGTTTATAAAAACATAACCGCCGAAGTTATTTCTAAAAACCTTGGAATCAGCTATTCAGGATTTCGCAGAGCATTCAAAGAATTAACAGGAACTTCTCCTTCTAAATACATGGTGGAATTAAAACTGAACGAAGCCAAACTTTTATTGTACAACACCAATTTGCCAATCAAAGAAATATCGTATAGTTTAAACTTTGAAAACCCTGATTATTTTTCCATTTTCTTCAAAAAGAGAACCGGAAAAACCCCAAGCGAATACCGACATTTTGCTACCTCCAACAACGATTAAAAAAATCAATCTAACCTTTGGAAAACTAGAATTTAAATTAATTTTTCAGTTATGTTAAAACTGAAATCAATTTATACTCAATTGTCACTTTGAGCTTGTCGAAAACTAAATAATAAAGATCCTTCGACAAACTCAGTATGACAAATTGCAAACAATTAACCTCAAGTATGAGTGCAGTTAAGATATTTTTATACATTTTAAACCATTAACATTAAGCAAATTAAGCATTTATCTTAAATCTCAATGGTTCAATATTTTGAAATTATTTTAAATATTTTAAGTTTCAAAAAATACCGTTAAAACTTTTTCTTAGAAAACAAAAATAGCTCTTTCGCTCATCATTTCGTTTACTTCATTGGCTACTTCTTCGATAATCGCTTCGTTGGTATGATCTGATATTACTTTATCAATCAAAGCAACTATAGTTTCCATATCTTCTTCTACCAATCCACGAGTGGTGATGGCAGCAGTTCCAACACGAATTCCAGAAGTTACAAATGGGGATTTATCATCAAAGGGAACCATATTTTTATTTACAGTTATTTCCGCTTTTACCAAGGCATTTTCGGCGTCTTTTCCCGAAATTCCTTTGTTTCTCAAATCTATCAACATCATGTGATTGTCTGTTCCACCCGAAATAATATCATAACCTCTTTTTACAAAAGCATCTGCCATAGCATTGGCATTTTTTTGCAATTGCAAAGCATATCTAAAAAATTCATCGGTCAAAGCTTCACCAAAAGCTATTGCTTTTGCTGCGATAATGTGCATCAAAGGACCACCTTGATTTCCTGGGAAAACAGCTAAATCCAATAAAGAAGACATCATTCTGATTTCGCCTTTTGGAGTAGTTAAACCCATTTTGTTTGGAAAATCTTTTCCCATCAAAATCAAACCACCTCTTGGTCCACGCAAGGTTTTATGAGTTGTAGTAGTTACGATATGACAGTGAGGCAAAGGATCGTTCAATAATCCTTTTGCAATTAAACCCGATGGATGCGAAATATCGGCTAACAAAATAGCACCAACACTATCAGCAATCACTCTAAACCGCTCAAAATCCATATCACGTGAATAGGCAGAAGCACCAGCAATAATTAATTTGGGTTGCTCTTTAGTAGCAATTTCTTGAATTTTATCATAATCCAAACGACCTGTTTCCTTATCAACACCATAAAATGAAGGTGTATATAAACGTCCAGAGAAATTCACTGGCGAACCGTGAGTTAAATGTCCTCCGTGAGATAAATCGAAACCTAAAATTTTATCTCCAGGTTGAATACAAGCATGATAAACCGCAGTATTGGCCTGAGAACCTGAGTGTGGTTGCACATTGGCATATTCGGCACCAAATAATTCTTTTGCTCTATCAATGGCGATTTGTTCGATAACATCAACCACTTCGCAACCTCCATAATATCTTTTGCCCGGATATCCCTCGGCATATTTATTAGTTAAAACAGAACCAGCTGCTTCCATTACATCATCACTAACAAAATTCTCCGATGCGATTAATTCTAATCCGTGAATTTGTCTGTCTTGTTCCTCTAAAATAAGGTCAAAAATTTGTTTGTCGCGTTGCATTTTTTTGATTTTAATTAATTTGGCACAAAAATACATAAAATCGTTTGGTAAATAGTAAGATTATAATATATTTGATGAGTAATTCTTAACAATATAATTAACAATTGTATGTCGATATCAGCAAATAATATGAATAGAAAATCTTGGATAGAAGTCCCAGCCGATAGTGATTTTCCAATTCAAAACATTCCATTTGGCGTTTTTATTACCAAAGATGACGTGATTACCATCGGAACTAGAATAGGAGATTGTGCTATTGATATGGGCGCTTTACAGCAATTGAACTATTTTGAAGGAATCGAATTGACCGACGATATGTTTATGCAGGACACCTTGAATGATTTTATTTCGGACGGAAAAAAAACCTGGAGATTGGTTCGAAATCGTTTGGCAGAATTGTTTGACGAAGCCAATCCAAAACTAAGAGACAACAAAGAACATAGAGAAATAGTAATTTTCAATGTAAAAGACATCGAAATGCAATTGCCTGTATTAATTGGTGATTTCACTGATTTTTATACAAGTAAAGAAAACGCAACAAATATTGGCAAAATAATAAACAACCCAGAAAAAGCTTTACCTCTCAATTGGTTTCATATGCCAGTAGGATATCATGGAAGAAGTTCTACCATAATCCCATCGGGAATTCCTATTAATAGACCTATGGTGCAAACACTGCCTAATGGAGAGACAACCCCTGTTTTTGGACCGTCGAGAATGGTTGATTTTGAAATGGAAACCGCTTTTATCACCACCGATGCCAACATTATGGGAGAAAACATCCCTATAAGCGAAGTCGAAGATTATATTTTTGGAATGGTTTTAATGAATGATTGGAGCGCTCGAGACATTCAAAAATGGGAATCTTTATCCTTTGGTCCTTTTTTAGGCAAAAACTTCGCTACTTCCATTTCGTCTTGGATAGTAACGATGGATGCTTTGGAACCTTTCAGAACCAAAGGCCCTAAACAAGATCCTGCCCCACTTCCCTATTTGCAACAAAAAGGAAAAAACAACTTCGACATTAATTTAGAGATAGCAATTCAAACTGAAGATGCAACTACCACAACTATATCTAAAACCAACTTCAAATACATTTATTGGTCGATGATACAACAATTAGCACATCACACTTCCAATGGTTGCCGAATCAATTCAGGCGATTTGATGGGTTCAGGAACGATTTCTGGACCAAATCCAGGTAGTTTTGGTTCTTTATTAGAATTGACATTTGGAGGGAAAACGCCTCTTATACTTGACAATGGAGTAGAACGCAGATTTTTGAATGATGGCGATACTGTAATAATGAAGGGATTTAGCAAGAATAACGGTGTCAGAATAGGTTTTGGGGAACTTTCAACTAAATTACTTCCACCTTTTGTTAGGAAATAAATGACTTTTTTTAATCCAATAAGATTTTTTATATCACTAGATTTTAAAGATGGAATTAATCTTATTCTTTTACCAAATAAATTCCATCTTCTTTAATTTCGATATGTTTTTCTTTGTACAAAGCACCAATGGCTTTCTTGAAAGTTTTCTTACTCATTTTCAAAACAGTTTTAATGTCTTCAGGATGAGAATTATCTGTTAAACGCAAAAAGCCACGACTCGCACGAAGTTCGTCCAGAATTTTTTCGGCATTGGGTTCAATGTTTTGATAACCCTGAATTTGTAAAGAAACATCAATTTTATGATCAGGACGAATCGTTTTTATAAAACCTCTTAATCGGTCTCCTGTTCGAATCGCATCATCATACACTTCGTCTTTGTACAACAAACCCTTGTGCTGCTCGTTGATGATAACGTTGATTCCTAATTCGGTGATATGCGAAACAATTAAATCAACTTCTTCGCCTTTTTCGACCGTTAGATTATCATTTTTCAAAAACTGATTGGTTTTACTAGAAGCAACCAAACGTTTTGTTTTTTCGTCCATATAAAGATACACCAGGTAGCGTTTCCCTTTTTCCATTGGTCTCGCTTGTTCTTTAAACGGCACCAAAATATCTTTTTCCATTCCCCAATCCATAAAAGCACCTATTTGATTCACATAGTTTACACGCAAAAGCGCAAACTCATTCAACAAAATATATGGTTCCAATGTCGTAGCAACAGGACGTTCTTCGTGGTCTAAATAAACAAAAACTATAATCTCCTCACCAATTTCAAATTCGTTTGGAACGTATTTATTAGGCAGCAGTATGTCGTGAATTCCTTCAGGATCTTTTTCTGGATTCCCCAAAAACAAGCCAACTTTAGTATCGCGTAAAATCGTAAGCGTATTGTATTTTCCTATTTCAATCATTTTATTCTAATTTTCTAAAGCGCAAAGGTACGAAGTTTGAAAATAGCAACCTCAGCAAAGATTCTAAAAACTAATGATAGAACAAACTGCATTTTGATTTTGGAGGAGCTGACCATTTAGAATTACAAAATGAGTTGTCCCGCTTTCGGCTTTATCTCTTCGCTATGCTGTGAGGATACCGCCTCTATCGGGGCTAGCCGATGTCATTTTGTTTTTCATAATGCTATTAAAAAATCAAGATACCATTTAAAAAATAATTAAATTTGACTGCATTTAAAAAAATTTTCGTCAAGTTGCACACTGTTTAACAAAAATACGAAAAAATACAAATATCTCATTGAAGTTTTCAATTTCAAATTATCAATCAAAAGCAAAAAAAAAAATGAGTATTAATCACGACGAATTAGAAAATTTTCCTTTATATCAAAAAGCGGAGCAAATTTTTAAAATTACTCAAGGAATAGTTGAAATTGTTCCCGCCGAGAATGATTTTCTACAAGAAACTACCGTTCGATTTATGATGGAAGATGCCATGATAATACCCGCCAAAATTGCTGGGGCTCAAGCAGTAGAATTGTATGATCTGAAAATGGAAAATGCTACTATCATCCGGAAAGCTGCTCGAGATTTGTATGTACATGCAGGTAGTTTGCGTTTTGAAGATGATATTCAAGACAAAGATTACATCTATTTGTTACGTGATGAAATCGATGAATTCCGACTCCTATTTATAGATTGGGTTGAAAGTTTTGATGTGTGGAATTATATCAAAGACGATTGGGGATTGTTTAACCCGCCAGGAGTAAGTGCACACGACAAAGACCCAGATGATGATATTCCTTTTAATCCTAATGATTTTTTTGAAGATTTTGATGATGATGACGTTGATGAAGATTAAAAAGTGTACAACTCTAAAAATTAAAAAATAGTAATTTTACAAATAGCAGATAAATACCTATGGAATCAAAAGATTTTTTTGCGGCAAAAGCCAAAGAATACGATAATGAAAAATCGAGAACTCAAAATGTGAGCACAATTGCTCAAACCATTTTAAACGAAATCTCATTCTCGAAAGAAATGAGTATTATGGATTTTGGCTCTGGCACTGGATTGTTATTGTCTGAAATTGCTCCTTATGTTGGCGAAATCACAGCAGTTGATATTTCAGCTTCTATGACTGCTATTTTGAAATCGAAGGAAGAGGAAATAAAATGTTCTCTTCAAATTGTTCAAATGGATTTAACCAAAGAAACCTTGGATAGAAAATTTGATGCTATCATTTCGTCAATGACTATTCATCATATCGAAGACACTTTGTCTTTGTTCAAAAAATTTCATTCGTTGCTCAACGAGAATGGGGTAATTGCCATCGCAGATCTTGATACCGAAGATGGTTCTTTTCACACCGAAGATACTGGCGTTTTCCACAACGGATTCGACCGAGCTGATTTTGCACAAATGGTTGAAAACGCTGGCTTTAATAATATTAAAATTCAAAATGCTAGTACAATTGCTAAACCCCAAAAAGACTATTCGGTGTTTTTAATTACTGCAAGAAAGTAAAATTCTAAATACCAATAACAACCAATAGTTTTCAGAAACCTTTTCTGAACTTTATAAAACCATCTGTGTTCAATAAGAACATTTTTCTTCATAGCTTCCCTGAATTCACATTTTAAATTCAGCAAATACTCTGTTTACAATCTTAATCTTGAAAGATATTTTTTTTGAACCTGTGAATCTTATAACTTTTTTTCAAAGTAATATAAAACAATTCTTGACAGAGAACCTCACCTTTGAATAGTTGAAATAAACAAGAAAGCAGCAACTGAAAAACATAAAAAATCAACACTATGAACTCAATTTTCAAAGGATTAATTGCGGGTTACGGCGCTAACAAATTAGGTGGTGGTTGTTTTGGTACAATCATCGTTTTTGTAATTATTTGGTTTTTATTGGGTCAGTGTAGCTAAAAAATTTAAATTCAAAACATTAAAAAATTCATTAATAATTTAAAAAAACAATTATGAACACAGGTAAAGTAGTATTAGGAACATTGGCAGGACTTGCCATAGGTGGAATTTTGGGAATTTTATTTGCTCCCGAAAAAGGATCGGTAACTCGTCAAAAAATTATGGATCAAGGAAATGATTATGCAGACGAATTAAAATCAAAATACAATGAATTTGCAGACACTATAGCCGAAAAAATGCACAGCGCAAAAGAATTTGCTCAAGAAATGGCCGAAAACGGGAAAGCAGAATATGATGAACTACAAAGTGTAGATCACATGGATTCAAAATACAAACTATAAAAAACTTATCATGACTGACAATACAACTCCAATAGCAACACTGTTTGATAAAGCGGAAGATTATGGCAAAACAACCCTAAATTTGTTGAAGCTAAACGCCATAGACAAATCGGCCGATGTCGTTTCATCACTTGTTTCAAGACTTGTCGTTATTTTTACAGTTGTATTTTCGGTCTTGATTATTTCCGTTGGAGGTGCATTATGGTTAGGAAAATTGCTGGGTGATGCGTTTTATGGTTTTTTTATCGTTGGTGGTGTCTATGCAATTTTGGCCATTCTTCTTCAAGTATTTCATCTTCAATGGATAAAATATCCTGTTAGCAACTCCATAATTAAACAAATGTTGAAAAAAAAAACAGTATGAAAAACAACAACGAAACCGACGCATTAAATGAATTAATTTTGGCCGAAGAACTGAAATATGAATATGATTTGGCACAACTCAAGGATCAATTTCATTTGGCTTATGAAAGTATAAAACCCATCAATCTCGTAAAAAATCTATTTCACCAAGTAACTGCTTCTCCTGAAATAAAAAATGATTTGGTCAGCAATGTTATTGGTCTTGGTACAGGATTTATTTCTAAAAAACTTTTGTTGGGTTCTCCTCACAATCCTGTGAAAAAAGTATTAGGAACAGTATTTGAATTTGCTGTTGCCACAATGGTTTCAAAACATACTGTGGCTATTAAATTAATTGGAGGGAATCTCTTGAAACATTTTTTGAAAAAAAATAAGAACGAAACCAAAATTGATTCTAGAATGGTTGATAAAAGAATTAATTAAAATCCATATAAATTTGGATTGTTTTAGAAAATATTTGCAAAAAAATATCACAACTATTTGAAAATTCAATTTAGAATTTGTTGCATTATTTTGCACTTTTGATCTAAATCTTAAAAGTAAGAATATAATCAATAAAAAAATACAAATTCCTAAAATCTACAAACCAAAAAAAATATCTTTACCTTTGTAATTCATCACCAAAACACTGTCGAAACACTATTTTTCGATATTTAAAATTATAAAAATGAAGTTCAAAGGAGTTATTTTTGATTTAGACGGAACATTAGTAAATTCATTAGAAGACATTTCAGATGCTATGAATGCAGTCCTTAAAGGCCTTAACTTTCCTACTCACAGTTATGAAGATTATCAATATTTTATTGGAAGTGGTCTTCGGAATTTGGTCAGTAAATCACTTCCTTCCTCCCAAAATAATGAAAATCAAATAGATAAATGCTTAAATTTGATGGTAGCCATATATCGGAATGCTTGCACGAATAAAACTAAACCATATTCAGGAATGATCGAATTATTGGACTACCTAATTTCAATAAATATAAAACTAAGTGTATTCTCTAATAAATCGGATGAACTTACCAAGAAAATTGTAGCCGATTTATTTCCCAACTATTTTGAAACTGCGGTGGGATTAAGTACGGAATCACTCAAAAAGCCCAATCCATTTGAAGCCCTAGAAATTAGCAAAAACTTGGGATTAAAACCTGAAGAAATGATTTTTGTGGGAGATTCTGGTATCGATATGCAAACGGCGAATAATGCCAACATGCACGCAATAGGAGTTTTATGGGGTTATCGGCCTGAAGAAGAATTGATTGCCAAAGGAGCCAAACACCTATTAAACCATCCTTCGGATTTAATTCCTCTTTTGTAATCGTATAAAATGATTGCATCTTAAGCGCCATAAAATTTAAAATAACAGCTAAAAGATAAAACCGATTTAATAGATTTATACTGATTTGCCCATTTTCCAAAAAACAATTAAACAAATCTGGTTAAATCGGTTTCATCTGTTTGCCAAAACTTATTTTTTGAATTAGCATCGGATTTTTATATTAAATACTATTCGAGGAGCTAAATTCGTGACTAAAAACTTTTTAAAGCAAATGCCCTTGTTTTCGAGGATTATGAGAACATTAACAAAGAATATCAATAATTTAACAACAAATTAAACCAAAAAAGTAGTACTTTCGCATCAATAAAAAAACAAAACTTGCAGATGAATTTTTGGACAGTAATACCAAAATAAATCTGTTCTAAAACAAGGATATGGCATCAGGTTTTTTTGCATTATTAGATGATATCGCCGCCATTATGGATGATGTGGCAGTAATGAGTAAAATTGCAGCTAAGAAAACTGCTGGTATTTTGGGTGATGATTTAGCAGTGAATGCCGAAAAAGCATCTGGATTTGTTTCTTCAAGAGAAATCCCTGTATTATTAGCCATTGCAAAAGGTTCGTTTATCAATAAATTAATTATTTTGCCCATCGCTTTTTTGCTGAGTGCTTATTTTCCACCGGCAATTATAGTGATATTGGTTCTTGGTGGACTTTTTTTAGCCTACGAAGGAGCCGAAAAAATAGTTGAATATTTCTTTCCTCACAAGCATGCAACTATCGAAATTATAGCACAAGATTTTACCGAAGAAGAAATTTTGGCTCTTGAAAAAAAGAAAATAAAATCGGCTATTGTAACCGATTTTATTTTATCGGTAGAAATTGTAATTATTGCTTTAGGTACTGTAATTGGAAAACCCATCACCTCACAAATTGCAGTGGTTTCTATCATTGCAATAGTAGCAACCGTTGGTGTGTATGGAATTGTAGCCTTGATTGTACGAATGGACGAACTGGGTTACAGACTTATTGCATTAGATTCAAAAGAACGAAGTATTACAAAAACAGTTGGAAATATATTGGTACAAGCATTGCCAAAAGTGATTAAAAGCTTATCCGTTATTGGAACCATTGCCTTACTATTAGTGGCTGGCGGTATCTTTGTACATCAAATTGAATTTTTGCATCATTTATTTCCTCAATTGCCTTCTATTGTGAAAGAATTTAGTTTCGGACTTATCATTGGACTCCTAGTATTAGCAATAGTCAGCCTATTCAAAAAAAAATTTCAAAAAAAATAGGAACTTCTTCCTAACATTCAACACTACCTACCACTTTTTTTATAACAAATGATTGTGATTGATGGCTTTATCCATCGACCACGGTTTCAATCGTAGGATTATTTTAGTTTTACACAATAACCTAAAAAAAAAACAAAATTCCTAACATTTCTACACTAATCCATACAAGTGTGAATATTGAAACTCTATTACAAAATTGTATAACATCAAAACTGCTTAAAAGTTTGAAATTTGTAAAAGAAACTATTTACAATACAAACAATTTAACAAATTTAAAGATGTACTACGAAAATTACTATTACGGAATGAATATTATTTGGTGGGCAATATGGGTAATTCTATTGTTTTGGATTTTTGCAATCCCTTATGATATTCCGGGTCAAAGACGCAAAAAAGATTCTGCTTTCGAGCTTTTGCAAAAACGATATGCTCACGGTGACATCACACAATCGGAGTATTATGACAAGAAAAAAATCCTAGAAGAGGAATTTCGTAAATCCTAAATTACTAAAAATGAAAAATAAAGAAAATTTTCCGAAAGCAGCAAACGAGCAATTAGAAAACGTAGACGGCTACCCAAAATATCCTGAAAACGAAGATATTTACAATAAATTCGACAAGGAATTTGACATCGATCCAGAAGATATTTCTAAGAAAAAGCGAGTTGAAATTCCTGATGAAGATCCCGAATGGAACGAAAGAGACATCGATTTAGAACATCCTGGAGACGATTTAGACGTTCCCGGTTCTGACCTTGATGACGAGCAAGAAGACATAGGTAGCGAAGACGAAGAAAACAATTATTACAGCATCGGTGATGACGATGATAACAATACTGAAAAAAACGAGCAATAATGAAAACACTAAAAAAAATAGGCATTTGGATGGATCATTCAATGGCGCATATTACCGAATTTGATTCAGAGATACAAGAAACAAAAATCATTACTTCCGATTTTACGTTTCAGGATAAAGTTGAAACTTTGCAACGTAGCGAAAACGAAATGCACAACAAAGAGCAACAAAAACAAGCTACTTATTATAAGAATTTAGCACAAATTATCAAAAACTTCGATGAAGTAATTCTTTTTGGTCCAACAAATGCAAAAGTAGAATTATACAATATATTAAAGGATAACCATCAGTTTGACGCCATTAAAATCGAAGTAAAAAACACCGATAAAATGAGCAATAAAGAACAACAAAATTTTATTGACGATTATTTTAAAAGATTTGATTTTAAAGTATAATATTTTTGCAATCCAACTAAAAGATGAAAATAGCTGTCTTTGGAACTCAATTTTACGAAGAGGAATATTTCAACAAATACAATATTGGCAACCAACACGAATTAGTGTTTTTTAAAGAATCATTACATTCTAAAACCTCTCATTTAGCAAAAGGGTTCAATGCCGTTTGCGTTTTTGTAACTGATATTCTTGACAAAGACTGCATCGAAAAATTGGCAAAATTGGGTTTAAAATTAATCGATTTACGAAGTGCTGGATACAATAATGTAGATTTAAAATCGGCCAAAGCCAATGATATAATGGTTTTAAGAGTTCCTGCCTATTCACCCCAAGCTATTGCAGAACATGCTGTTGCATTGATTCTTACCCTGAACAGAAAAACCCACAAAGCCTATAATCAAGTTCGGGAAAACAACTTTTCGCTCCAAAATTTAATGGGCTTTAATCTTTATGGAAAAACAATAGGAGTGGTTGGAACTGGAAAAATAGGACGTGCTTTTTGCAGCATAATGTTAGGTTTTGGTTGCAAAATTATCGTTTACGACATCAAAGAAAATGAAGAATTAAAACAAAAAGGAATTCAATATAAAACCTTTGATGAATTACTTTCAACTTCAGATATTATTTCAATACATTGTCCTTTAACCAAAGAAACGAATCATTTATTTAACACAAAAGCATTCGAAAAATTAAAAAAAGGAGCAATGATTATCAATACCAGTCGTGGTGCCATTATCCAAGCTGAAGACGCAATTATTGCTTTAAAAAAGGAACAAATTGGGTATTTAGGAATGGATGTTTATGAAAAAGAAAGCAGTATTTTTTTCAAAGATTGTTCTCAAATAGTGATTCAAGATGATGTTTTCGAAAGACTATTATCGTTTAATAATGTTTTAATTACGCCTCATCAAGCCTTTTATACAGACGAAGCCGTTTCAGAAATTGCCAAAATTTCCATCAAAAATTTCACTGATTTTGAGAATAATTCAGTGTTAGAAAATGAAGTTAAATAACAATTTAAAATTTGGAAAATCATAAATAATTTACCTTTAGAATTTTAAGATTTCCATCAAAAACATAGCGTCTAGGAACAGCTGTTGGAATGTTCAAATTAGGAATTTCTTCTTCAAAAATAGCTTCTAAATACATCACCAAAGCCCGAAGACTATTGCCGTGAGCCACAATCAAAATATTTTTTTGTCGTTTTAATTCCGGCTCGATAACTCTTTTATAAAACGGGACAGTTCTATTCAAAGTATCTTCTAAACTTTCGCCATCTGGAGGACGAGTTTCGTAACTCCTGCGCCAAATATCCACTTGCTCTTGACCAAATTTGGCAATGGTTTCTTCTTTGTTCAAACCTTGCAAATTGCCATAGTTTCGCTCATTTAGCGCTTCATTTTGGATTACAATACAATCCGTTTGGTGAATTTCTTTGAGAATAATATTCAAACTTTCCTCAGCTCTTACCAAAGTCGATGAATAAGCTAAATCGAATGTATATCGTATTAATTTTCCTCCAGCTTCTTTAGCTTCTTGCTCGCCCAATTGGGTCAAAGCAACATCCAAATCCCCTGTAAAACGATTTTCTAAATTGTAAACGGATTGACCGTGACGAACTAAAACTAAAACAGACATTTTAAATTGATTTGATATAAAGATACATTAAGTCACTTGTGTTGATTTAAAAAGTGTGAATCTTACAACTTTTCATTCCTTCTGATTGCAATTAAAAAAAGGCAAACCACAAAGCCTTTACTCTTTGTAAAAATCACTATTTTTGCAATCTAAAATTTTGCCTTATGCCAAAAAAAAAATACAAAATAGCGGTTATTCAATTGAACTTGAACGATGTTGCCGAAAACAACTTGAAAAAATGTTTGAGTTGGGTTCGAGATGCTGCCAGTCAAGGTGCCGAAGTCATCTCACTTCCTGAATTATACAGCAGTCACTATTTTTGTCAAAGTGAAGATGTCGATAATTTTGCTTTGGCAGAACCATTATATAGCACTTCATTCATTGCTTTTAGTGCTTTGGCAAAAGAATTAGGAGTTGTTATTATAGTTCCTTTCTTCGAAAAAAGAATGGCAGGAATTTACCACAACAGCGCTTACATCATCGATACCGACGGTTCCGAAGCGGGATTATATCGCAAAATGCACATTCCAGACGACCCTCATTTTTACGAAAAATTCTATTTTACTCCCGGAGATTTGGGTTTCAAGGCCTTTCCTACCCAAAAAGGAAAAATTGGAACGCTAATTTGTTGGGATCAATGGTATCCAGAAGCGGCTCGATTGACGGCTCTACAAGGAGCCGATGTGTTGTTTTATCCAACAGCTATCGGTTGGCATCCTTTAGAAAAAGAACAATACGGCGAAAACCAACACGGTGCTTGGATGAATGTAATGAAAGGGCACGCTGTAGCCAATGGAGTTTATGTTGCCGCTGCAAACAGAATTGGATTAGAACAATATATTGAAGGAACTGCAGGAATTCAGTTTTGGGGTTCTTCATTCATTTCTGGACCACAAGGGGAAATTTTGGCGCAAGCCTCACACGATAAAGAAGAAATCTTGATTGCCGAAGTCGATTTGGATTTACAAGAAAATGTGCGTCAAAACTGGCCGTTTTTTAGAGATCGCAGAATCGATGCCTTTGGAGATATTACAAAAAGAGCGATTGATTAAAAATATTTGTATGCGAATTTATTAGATTCATACGGATTTTATTCAAAAATATTTCTAAAAATAAGGACTGAAACGATTGTGTTTTAGTCCTTATTTTTTGCAAAGCATTGTAAATTATACCCTAACTAATTCAATTTTTACAAAAAACAATTATTTATACCCTATAAAGTATAAATTTTTAATAAATTTAAAAAAATATATCAAAAAGGGTATTAAATTTAAAAAAAATAGTATATTTGTACTGTAAAAGGTATAAAAATGAAAGAAAATCTAAATCCAATTAGTATTCACGTTAAGACAAAACGCAAACAAAACAAACTAACACAACCCGAACTAGCATTAAAAGCAGGAGTTGGTTTGCGATTTGTGAGAGATTTAGAGCAAGGAAAAAACAGCTTACGAATGGACAAAGTCAACGACGTATTGCGATTATTTGGAGAAACCTTAGGAGCAGTTCCAATGAATCGAGATAAATTATTAGGAAATGAATAGAAGTGGAAAAGTATATATGAAAAATGTTTTCTGTGGCGTAGTAAGCGAAACTGACGCTGGCTATTTATTTGAATATAATCAAGATTATTTACAAAATAATCAGGCACAAGCAGTAAGTTTAACATTGCCGTTAACCGAAAAACGGTATCAAAGCAAAACATTATTTGCCTTTTTTGATGGATTAATCCCAGAAGGATGGCTACTAGACTTAGCCGAAAGAAATTGGAAAATAAACTATAAAGACAGAATGGGACTGCTCCTCACCTGCTGTAAAGATTGCATTGGAGCCGTAAGCGTTGTAAACAATGAAGAATTATAAAAAGAAATATTTAGCACGATTAGAAAATAAAACCACAGAAGTTCGAGAAAAAGAAACTTTATATGGCAGAAGGTGCTTGCATTGTTACGAACCTCTTTTTGACACTACTGCCGATTTTCATGAAGCTTGCAACAAACGATTTTTTGGGCAACTAAAAACACCACAACTGGCCTATAGTTTAGATAATTTACAAGAATTGGCCACACAAGTAATCCAAAGTCAGATGGCGGTTACGGGAGTTCAAGCCAAAGTCTCGTTGAGTTTATACAGAAAACAAGAGAAAAATTTAACCAAAAAATTGACAATCGTTGGGCTTTATGGCGATTACATCTTAAAACCACCCTCCGAACATTATGCACAATTGCCCGAATTAGAAAGCGCAACAATGCACATGGCGGCTGTTTGTGGCATAAATGTAGTTCCACATAGCTTAATCCATTTGCAGGACGGCACTTTGTGTTACATCACCAAACGTGTCGATAGAACCCGAAAAGGAAAACTACGTATGGAAGATATGTGCCAACTAAGCGAACGACTTACCGAAGACAAATACAAAGGAAGTCACGAGCAAGTAGCCAAATTGGTTTTGAAATATTCCTCCAGTCCTTTGCTTGATGTTAGTAATTTTTACGAACAAGTTTTGTTTAGTTTTTTGACAGGAAATGCGGATATGCACTTGAAGAATTTCTCACTTTTAGAAAAAGAAGGACAAGGACTGAGTTTGTGTCCCGCTTATGATTTAGTGCCAACAGCACTCGTAAACCCAGCAGACACGGAAGAATTAGCCTTAACCCTAAATGCAAAAAAGAGAAAACTAAATTACAAAGATTTTCTTGCTGCTTATGAAAATGGAGGTTTAAACAAGAAAGTTTTAGACAATACTTTAGAACTTTTCCAATATTGCAAACCCGAAATGGAAGCCGTTTTAGAAAAAAGTTTTGTGAGTGAGGAATACAAAAAAAACTATTATGCTTTACTAAACAATAGGTATAAACAATTGGGATTGGAATAAAAAAAAGGACTGAAACGATAGTGTTTTAGTCCTTTTTTGTTGGAATGTAAAATTATGAATTCTGATGTTCGAGAGCAGATTTAGCCTGCTATTTTTACGTTACTATTCAAAATTTCCACATTAAAATTTACTTTGGCTTTTAATGCACTGAAAACTCTCAAAATAGTTTCAACAGTTACGTTAGTGGTATTATTCTCCAATTTTGAGATTTGTGCTCTTTGCACACCAATTAACTTGCCAAGCTCTTCTTGGGTCATATTTCTTTCAAGGCGAACTTTTTTTATCAAATCGCCCAGAATTTCCATTTGAAGTTCTTGTTCATAAAGCGTTCTTTTCTCAGTTCCAACTTCGCCAATAAATTCGTCTTTAATTTCGTCAAAAGAGAACATTTCTAATTCATTTTCATTATTTTTCATTTCTCTTATTTTTAAGTTCAAAGTATCTTAATCTTATGTTTTCTGCTTTTTCTATTTCCTTTTCGGGAGTTTTTCCTGTTTTCTTTATTACTCCGTGAGTAGCTAAAACTAAAGTTGCTATTTTATCTGTTTTATCCCAAAAAGCAAAAATTCTGAAGTATGTTTTATTATATAATGTCCTAAACTCCCAAATTTCGCCTTTCAGTTTTTTGAATAACTCATTATCATTTTTAATTTTCGATTTGTCTATATTGAAAATGATCTTGTCTCGACTTTTTTCGTCTAATTCAAGAAGAAATTCTCTAGCTTCGGTCAAAAACAATACTTTAAATCTATCCATTCAATTCATTTGTTTCCATACAAAGATACACAAGTATTTTAAGTAAAAATATTTTTATTCATTTTTTCAATAAAAATGTTCTTAGAGAACTCTGAAACATTATTAAAAAAAAGGACTGAAACGATGGTGTTTTAGTCCTTTTTTGTTGGGTTGAAATAAAAACAAATGAAACTCCCAAAAAATACTACATCATATTTATCAATCCTTTCAATTTTTATAATCCTACCGAATCCCTATATTTGCAGTCGTATAATTTTAGCTTCATTTTATGACAACTACAAACAGACGTTTTCCAGCCGAATGGGAAAAACAAGAAGGAATTTTATTGTGTTTTCCACATAATGGCAACGATTGGCCAGGAAAATATGAAGCTATTCAATGGGCTTTTGTAGAATTTATCAAAAAAGTGGCTACTTTCGAGCAAGTATTTTTAGTGGTTGCCGATGAAAAATTAAAAGCTAAAGTTACAGTAATGCTAGAAACTGCAACAGTTCAAATGAGCAATGTTTCTTTTATCATTCATAAAACCAACAGAAGTTGGATGCGAGATTCTGGGCCAATTATTGTCCAAAACGGAACAAAAAGAGAAGCCTTGAATTTCAATTTTAACGGTTGGGCAAAATATAAAAACATCAATCTAGACAAGCACGTTCCTGCAAAAGTGGGCGAATTTCTAAAACTTCCAGTAACTCAAGTTATATATAACGGAAAACCTGTAATTGTAGAAGGTGGCGCGATTGATGTAAACGGAAAAGGGACTTTATTGACTTCGGAAGAATGTTTGATGCATCCAACAATTCAAGTTAGAAATCCTGATTTTACCAAAGCGGATTATGAAGCGGTTTTCAAAGAATATTTGGGAATTACCAATGTGATTTGGTTGGGAGACGGAGTTGAAGGCGATGATACTCACGGACATATCGATGATTTATGTCGATTTGTAAACGAAGAAACTATCATAACAATTGTCGAAAAAGATCCAAAAGACTACAATTATAAACCTTTGCAAGACAATTTAAAAAGGTTGCAAAATGCCAAATTAGAAAACGGAAAATCGCCAAAAATAGTAGAATTGCCAATGCCAAAACGCATCGATTTTGACGGATTGCGTTTGCCTGCGAGCTATGCTAATTTCTTGATTTTGAACCAATGTGTTTTGGTTCCAACATTCAATGATGCTAACGATAGAATCGCTTTGAACATCATCGCAGATTGTTTTCCAAAAAGAGAAATCATTGGAATTAATGCTATTGATTTGATTTGGGGTTTTGGAACTTTGCATTGTTTGAGCCAACAAATTCCAGTATAACAAAGAAATTTGAAAAATTAAAAATAGCCGCTGATTCACAGATTATTATTCAAATCTGCGAATCAGCGGTTTTTCCTTTTCTCTTATTTAGCTGATTTCCAACTATTATTACTTTCGTTGCAATCTGGAAAATCGTGGTCTGGATCAAGAGTTACACTTTCAATTTCCTCTGACGAATTGTGTTTGAATGTCCAATCCACATTTTTCTGCCAAATTTCAACTGGTAATTTTACCCTAGTAACTTTTCCGCTTTTTGATTTAATATCTATAACAACCGGCATTGCCATTTTTTCATAATTCTCGATAGTAATATTAACACCTGATTTTGGATTATTCCCAACATATTTAACTGAGGTAATGCCTTGATCCAAACGCCAATTATTTACAAACCAACCTCTCCAAAACCAACTCAAATCTTCTCCCGAAACGTTTTCCATTGTTCGAAAGAAATCATCTGGAGCAGGGTGTTTGAATGCCCATCGCTCTACATAAGTTCTAAAAGCGAAATCAAATCGCTCAGTACCTAAAATTTGTTCACGCAATATTGTTAGTCCAGAACCTGGCTTCGAATAACATAAAGTACCAACATTTTTTTCCTTCATATTATCGGGAGAGCTCATAACTGATTCAAGATCTTGACCTGTATATTTTTCGGCATCTTCATTCAAATTAGCTCTATTTAGTTTGTACTCGCCTTTATTAAAATCTACTGAACTCAATGAATTTATAAATGTGTTAAATCCTTCGTCCATCCATCCATACAAACGTTCGTTTGAACCCACAATCATTGGAAACCAAATATGCCCAAATTCGTGATCGGTAACACCCCATAACTCACTATTTTTGTCTTTATAATTACAAAAAACAATACCCGGATATTCCATTCCAGGCACAATTGCTGCTACATTTGTAGCCACAGGATAGGGATATTCGAACCATCTTTTGGAATAATTTTCGATAGAAGTTTTAGTATATTCTGTAGAGCGACTCCAAGCTGAATTGCCATCACTTTCTACTGGATAAGCTGAAATTGCCATCGCTTTTTTTCCACTTGGTAAATTAATTTTTGCAGCATCTAAAATAAATGAAGCCGAGGAAGCCCAAGAAGCATCTCGGGCATTTTTTATTTTAAAATGCCAGGTTTTAGTAGATTGTGAAACTGTATTAGCAGTAACTTTCACCTCGTCAGCAGAACGAATTATAACAGTTTTGTCACTTTTAGAAGCTAGTTGCCAACGTTTTTGTTGATCAATCGAATAGACTTCGTTAGCATTTAACAATTCGCCCGAACAAACAACAAAATGATTGCTTGGCGCTGTAATATTGACATCAAAATCACCATATTCCAAATAAAATTCTGAAGCTCCTAAATAAGGATTTGTATTCCAACCCGCAATATCATCATAAACACACATTCTAGGATACCATTGTGCTATGGTGAAAATCTTGCCATATTTTGTTCCTAAAATTCCCATTCGATCCGACCCCTGACTAGGAGAAATAAAAGAATAATCAATCTTTATTTTTACAATCCCGCCTTTTGAATTCAATTCTTGGGGAAGAAAAACTTGCATTCTGGTATCAGTAATGACATATTTCACCTCTTTTTCAGAAGCATTTCCTTTATTTGCAATCACAATTTTTACTGACTTTATCTTAAATCCTCCATCAAAAATTTGTCCTTGAGCACCATTGCTACTACCTGTAACAGGAACGACTGCGTTACCACGAGAATCCTCTTTGAATAAATTTTGATCCAAATACATCCATAAAAAAGACATTTTGTCTGGACTATTGTTGGTGTAAGTTATTAAACTCGTACCCGAAATTTCGTTTTTTTCCTCATCTAATTTTGCAGATAATTGATAATCGGCTCTGTTTTGCCAATATTCATAACCAGGCTGACCACTTGCAGAACGCGTATTTGTTCCATTCTTCGAATAAAAAAAAGGTGCAAAAGCTTCTTGGTAATTGTATTTTGAAACCTGCTTTTTTGCATTTTCTTGTGACCAAAGGTTCGAAATCACTAATAGTAAAACCAATTGAAATAAGGCTTTGAAAGAAATATTATTCATTTTATAGATTTATTACTGCAAATTAATGAAAACTAAAGATAATAATTTATAAAAAACTATCATTTTTTGACTAAACTTTATCAATTATTCAATTAGTTAGATTATAGTTCGCAATTCTCAATTTATGAAATATATTTACACTCCAATAAATTTCTTAATCTAATTAGCATCTATTTTGACTACAACAATTTCAAATTCTAATCTTACTGCTCAAATAAAACATTTGGGAGCTGAATTATTTTCTTTAAAAAGTAACCAAAATACAGAATACATTTGGGAAGGAAAACCAACATTTTGGGGAAAACACTCCCCTATTTTGTTTCCCATTGTTGGTTCTTTAAAAAATAACGCTTATCAATATAATGGAAAAGAATATCATTTATCAAGACACGGCTTTGCTAGAGAAATGAAATTTGAATTGATTGAAAAAACGGAAGAAAGTGCCACATTTTCTTTAGTTTCAACCATAGAAACAAAAAAAGTATATCCTTTTGACTTTGAATTACAAATCTGTTATTCATTAGAAGAAAACAAATTAAACATTGATTATAAGGTTATTAACAAAAATAATTTTACAATGCCGTTTGCTATTGGAGCACATCCTGCCTTTGCTTTGAATGGTGATTTCGAAAATTACAGCCTTGAATTTGAACAACAGGAAAATCTAAATTATTTTCTACTTGAAGAAAATTTAATTTCGAATAGTTCGAATGAAATTTTACTAAAAAACAGACAACTTGCTTTAAATTATCAATTATTCGAAAATGATGCTTTAGTATTTAAAACATTACAATCTAAATCGATAACCATTTTAAAAAACGCCAATCCACTATTGAAAGTTAATTTCTTTGATTTTCCAAATTTGGGAATTTGGACTGTTCAAAATGCTCCCTTTTTGTGCATTGAGCCTTGGTTTGGCTATTCAGACACCTTAAAAGAATATGATGATTTTTCTAAGAAGGAAGGGATTCAACTTTTAGAAAAAAATGAAGTTTTCAATTCCAATTTTAATATCGAAATACTTTAGTATATGTTAGACCTTAATTTTACTCCGTTTCCTAACCTTGAAACAGATCGTTTAATTTTACGGCGTGTCTCAGCAGAAGATGTTCTTGAAATATTTGCTTTGCGCTCCGATAAAGAAGTGATGAAATACATTCCTAGACCGTTAGTAAAAACTATGGAAGATGCTATGGCACATATTGTAATGATTGATGAAAAAATTGAAAGCAATGAAGGTATAAATTGGGCAATTACTTTAAAAGATAGCCCCAAATTAATTGGAATTATTGGGCATTATCGAATAAAACCAGAACATTTTAGAGCAGAAATTGGTTATATGCTGCTTCCTGAATATCAAGGTCAAGGCATACTATCTGAAGCAATCAAAGAAGTTGTAAATTATGGTTTTGAAGTAATGAAACTTCATTCGATAGAAGCTATTATTGATCCCGAAAATCATGCGTCAGAGAAAGTATTGCAAAAAAATGGTTTTGTCAAGGAAGCTCACTTAAAAGAAAACGAATATTACGATGGAAGATTTTTGGACACTGTTATTTACTCGAAATTGGTAGTTCACTAATTTTGAAATTTTCAAAAAAAAATTTACTTTCGCTAACTGAAAAGACTATATTAAATTAATCTTTTATTCAAACCAAAAAAACATGAAAAAGCTCTTCATTTTTACTTTTCTATTCATTTCCATTTGTTCCCAATCACAAACTTATATAAAAGGTAATGCTATAACTGCCTTAGCCTTAATTCCTAATATTGGAATTGAAACTAGTATTGGAAAAAAATCAACATTTCAATTTGATGTTTTGGCCTCTTTTTGGAGTTCGATAGATAGAAAACCTTATGAATTTTATGTATTCACTTCGGAATATAGATATCATTTTAAAGAAAAGTTTAATGGTTTTTATGTTGGAGCTAATGCAGGATTCGATACGTATAATATTACCAAATGGAATTATATTGTTAAGGGTGCACTTGGTGCACGTCAAACAGGCGTTGGATATACACTAGGAGCAACAATAGGGTATGAAAAAAAATTAAATGACCGATTTATGCTTGATTTTTTCTTGGGTGGCGGTACGCATCAAGGCTTTTATCATAGCTATTCTATTGCAACTGGCGAAAAAGTTGAATTTGACACAGCCGTTGGTCGCAATAAAAGTGGAGAATGGTTGCCTTATCGGGGTGGTATAATGATTTCCTATCGATTGAATTAGACTCTAAACTTCGGGCGGGTTTTTATATACAAATCCTCGACTTTTTTTCTAGCCCAATCGGTTTTACGTATGAATGTTAAACTCGATTTTATACTTGGATTTTCGTTGAAACATTTAATTTTTATCAATTCACCTAAAGTATCAAAGCCATAATAATCGACAAGTTGCTCCAAAATTCTTTGAAGCGTAATTCCGTGAAGCGGATCTTTTGATTGTTGCTTTTCCATAGTGCAAATTTATGGCATTTTTATCTATTTCTTTGGTGTTTCATTCATTTGTATCTACATTTGCCAACCGATGCTAAAAACAATCAACATACTTAATAAAAGAGCCCGTTTCGACTATGAAATAATCGAAAAATTCACGGCTGGAATCGTCTTGGCTGGAACCGAAATAAAATCGATTCGGTTAGGAAAAGCTAATATTACCGAAAGTTTTTGCGAATTTAGTGGCACAGAACTTTTTGCTATCAATACTTATATCGAAGAATATGCGTTTGGCAACCAATTCAACCATAAAGCCAGAAGCGAACGCAAACTTTTGCTGAACAAACGAGAATTGAAAGGTTTGGCAAGAAGCGTTCAAGCCAAAGGTTTGACTATAGTTCCTTTAAAATTGTTTACCAATGAAAAAGGTATGGCAAAACTCGAAATTGGACTTTGCAAAGGAAAAAAAACATACGACAAACGCGAATCGCTTAAAGAACAAGATACCAAGCGAGATCTCGATAGAATAAAAAAATCTTTTTAGAATCTAAATTTAACTAAAAAAAAAATCAATAAAACCATCTTTTTTTCAAATCACTGTTGGGACTTAATTTTTATTCTCCAATAAAGGTACAAATTTAAAATCCCCAAATTCGTGTTTCTCAAACTGAGTTTCATTTTTTCTGATGAGCAAAGTCATAATTTGGTTTTCTTCACCCAGCGGAATCACAAGCCGCCCTCCTATTTTTAGCTGAGCCATCAAAGCTTGCGGAATTATTGGTGCACCCGCTGTGACAATGATACTATCAAAAGGAGCGTGATTGGGTAAACCTTTATAACCATCTCCAAAAGAGAGATGTTTGGGTCTAATGCCTAATTTTGGTAATAAATTGACTGTTTTCTTAAACAATTTTACTTGCCTTTCTATACTGAAAACGGTTGCTCCCATCAAACACAAAACAGCGGTTTGATAACCTGAACCAGTTCCAATTTCGAGAATTTTTTGACCTTTCTTGACTTCTAATAACTGACTTTGAAAAGCCACAGTAAAGGGCTGCGAAATGGTCTGGTCGGCATCTATAGGAAATGCTTTATCCTGATAAGCAAAATTTTCAAAACTAGAATCAATAAAAAGATGTCTTGGAATTGTATTTATAGCCGACAAAACAGATGTATCTTTGATCCCTTTTTCCTTCAAAAGGTTTACTAATTGATTGCGAAGTCCTTGGTGTTTGTCGGTGTTTTTCAAAATTGGTGAAAATTTATTTCGGTAAAAATAAACTTAAAAAATTCAAAAATCAAATAACAATTTCTAAAACTTTAAAGAACAAAATTTAAACAATAAACAAATAAATTTTATATTTGTTGAAAATCAATTTTATGTTAAAAGTAGGCGTTTTAGGTGCTGGGCATCTCGGAAAAATACATTTGAGATTATTACAACAATCCGAAAAATATGAATTGGTTGGTTTTTATGACGAAAACCAAGAAAATGGTGCAAAAGTAGCCAATGAATTTGGATACAAACAATTCTCTACCATCGCCACTTTAATCCACGCCGTCGATGTTATTGATATTGTAACGCCCACACTTTCGCATTTTAAATGTGCCAAAGTTTCCATTAAATCGGGGAAACACGTTTTTATAGAAAAACCCATTTCGAATACTGTTGCCGAAGCCGAAGAAATCATAGCTCTAGCAAAAGAATATAATGTCAAAGGTCAAGTAGGACACGTCGAAAGATTCAATCCTGCGTTCAAAGCGACCAAAAATATGATTGAAAATCCGATGTTTATTGAAACACATCGTTTGGCCGAATTCAATCCCCGTGGTACCGATGTTCCTGTGGTTTTGGACTTAATGATTCACGATATAGATGCTATATTGAGTGTGGTGAATTCGAAAGTGAAAAATATTCACGCTAGTGGAGTTTCCGTTATTAGTGACACTCCTGATATAGCCAATGCAAGAATCGAGTTCGAAAATGGCTGCGTTGCCAATTTAACAGCAAGCCGAATTTCAATGAAAAATATGCGTAAATCACGTTTCTTCCAAAAAGACGCTTATATTTCTGTGGATTTCTTGGAGAAAAAATGTGAAGTTGTAAAAATGAAAGATGCTCCCGAAATTCCTGGAGATTTTGACATTATTCTACAAAATGCCGAAGGTGTAAAAAAACAAATCTACTTTTCGAATCCCGATGTGGAGCAAAACAACGCCATTCTCGACGAATTGGAATCTTTTGCTGATGCCATCAATAATGACACTACTCCTATTGTAACTTTGGAACAAGCAACAGAAGCTTTAAGAGTGGCTTATCAGATTATTGATTGTTTTAAAAAATAATTTTAATGGATAACAAATTAGAAATCAAGTTCAAAAATCAAAAGCAATCATTTGAGATTTTAGAAGATGAAATTATTGTTGATTTAAATACCGCAAAACATAAGCTAAAGTACACTATTCCATTAGAAGAAATAAAACCAACACAATATGTAGACAAAACAAAAGAAGACTTATCAACGATAATGTTATCTATTTCTTTTTTTTTAAATATTGCTTTCGTTTTATACTTTATTTCAGACTATTTCAAGTTGAGTACTGTTATAATTCAGAGTATTCTTTTTACAGCTTCAATATCTTTTGCCTCGGTTTTAAAAGTCTTTTTTGATGGACATAGTGAAAAGCATATTGATTCCTCAAAACTTTTCTATTTTATTTATACTAAGAAAAATGCTTTACTAGTTGACCAATTCATCGAACTAGTCTACAAAAAGCAAATTGAATTTTACAGGAAAAAATATTTTATAATTGATCCAATATTACCATATAATGTCCAATATGAAAGATATATTTGGCTTTATAGTAACAAATATATTAACGAAAATGAATATGAAGTCATTAAAGAAGATTTAGATAAATACTTCAATTTTAATGTCAATTTTAAGGAATAGGAATCATAGAAACATTTGGATAACAGTCCTTAATTAATAATAATTTAATTCAAAAAGTCGATTTTAATTTATGGATTTATTACGAGTTGAAACTGAATTGAAAAAACGATTGGTTTATCCCTACAAATGGGGACGAAAACAGTCTGATGATTGGGATGCAAAAACAAGTTTTATTTACACCACTTATTCTTTTGAAAAATTATTAGAAAAAATAGCTTCCTTTGATGAAAAAATTCGGGATTATGCTTTGAATCGATGGTATAATTTTTGGTCTGCCGAAGCTGTTGAAAATCTATTTTCCTTGCACGAAAAAGTAACACCCAATATAAATAAATTTGACAAACTAACTGATTTTAATATAAATACAACAAGTTTTGATCATAAAACTACTGTTTTTCCAAATGGTTTTAACCAAACTGTAGCTTACGCAAAAAATAATCCTGCCGAATTGATTCAATGGTTGTACTTGAACCAAAGTCAGGAAAGCAGAAAGCATTTGAAAAACAGATTATTCATTGTTTTAGTCGAAAAAAACAAGGAACATTGGAAATTAAAATCAGAAATTAAATTATTGAAATCAGAAATAGATAAGTATGTCGAAAATTTTAATTCGAAGAATTTAGTCCAACTCCATCTCGAAAACAACACCATTTTATCCGACCTGATTTGGGTTGAAAATTAATACTTTATGAACTACATCGGCTCCAAACAAAAATTATCTTCATTTATTAAAACGTCTGTAAATTCGGTGGTTGGAGACGATTTGTCGCAAAAAACATTTTGTGATTTATTTGCCGGAACCGGAATTGTGGGCAGGACTTTTAAACCCAATGTAAAAAAAGTCATCAGCAATGATTTAGAATATTACAGCTACGTTTTGAACAAAAATTACATTGAAAACCACGAAACATTAGATTTTTATTCAACCATCGAAGAACTAAACTCACTCAACGGAATTGAAGGCTTTATATTTAATGAATATTCCGAAAACGG
>JAYVIK010000004.1:0-19446 GCA_043770265.1 Flavobacterium sp.
TTTGCACTCGTTAAAAAATGGTGGTTGTAGCTCAGCTGGTTAGAGTATTGGTTTGTGGTGCCGAGGGTCGCCGGTTCGAACCCGGTCAGCCACCCAGAATGCAAAAGCTTCGAAGAAATTCGAGGCTTTTTTTGTCTACTACAGTACCTAAATAGAATAAAAATAAATTATGGTTTTCTTGACTTTTAAACTACCGAAAACTTGTACCCGCCATACCGATAAAGTAAATTTGCATTCGAAAATTAATATCACAATTAAAATTAAAATATTTTGAGAACAAATTTACTTAAGCTGCTATTGCTGCTATTTCCAGTAGTCCTTTCAGCTCAAACGATTAAAGAAAAAGAAATCAATGAACAGTTTCAAACTTGGGTTTCGCTAAATACAGTTACCAAATTCAGCGAACATTGGGGTGTGGCTGCCGATGTTCATCTTAGAACTAATGATTTTTTCCAAGACAACAATTTTTTCTTTCTTAGGGGAGGTATTGCTTATATTCCCAACTCTAAATTTTCATTTACTGGGGGGTATGCTCACATGTGGTTAGCTCCAAAAAATCCTACTTGGAGTACTTTTTCAGATGAAAATAGAATTTACCAACAAATGCAAATGATTACCAAGCAAGGAAAAGTAGCCCTCCTGCAACGACTAAGAAATGAGCAACGATGGCAAGAAATAATTGTCAACAATATGGAAACGGGTAAAAATAAGTTTTCGAATCGAGTACGGTATCTGATAAGTGCTACAATACCTGTATTTAAGAAAAAAACAGCTCCGTCACTCGTTATTTCAGATGAATTATTGGTTCAATTTGGTAAGGATATTGTGTATAACACTTTTGATCAAAACCGATTATTTATTGGAATAAAACAAACAATAAACCCCAAATTGAGTTTTGATTTTGGCTATATGAATGTCTATCAACAAAAATCCACTGGGTATCAATATGATATGAATCATACATTGCGTTTGTTCTTTTACATGAGTTCTAGTTTAGCACACGCAGACTAAACGCTATTGCAATCTAATAGAGTCAATTTTAGTAATTTTTAGAGCCCTTCAAGATCGACCAAATCATGGAGGATTTTTTGTTTCTGTAACTAATGTATTTTGTTTTTTTGTGAATAAACCTTTGTATGCGATTACAAATTTTTCAAGTATATAAAATAAAATTATATAAATTAAGTATAATAATTAAGTATTTATACGTATGTTTGCGTAATAATACTTAATTTATATTGTATGATTAAAGTTATAGTAGTCGGAAACGGCATGGTAGGTTATAAATTTTGTGAAAAATTCATCGCAAAATCAGGTCAAGAAAAATACCAAATTACAGTATTCGGCGAAGAGCCAAGACGCGCTTACGACCGAGTTCACTTGAGCGAATACTTTGCTGGTAAGAGCGCTGATGATTTGTCAATGAGTACTTTATCTTGGTATGAAGAAAACAATATAATACTCAATACTTCGGAATTAGTTGTTGGCTTAGATAAAGAAAACAAAACCATTTCTACACATTTAGGCAATTCACTTTCTTATGACTACTTAGTTTTAGCCACTGGTTCTTCGGCATTCGTTCCACCAATTAAAGGTTCAGATAAAGAAGGCGTTTTTGTGTATAGAACAATAGAAGATTTAGATGCTATGATGGCTTACGCCAAAAAAATTAAAAAAAACGGAGCAACCGAAGCCGCGGTTTTAGGTGGAGGATTATTAGGTCTTGAAGCTGCAAACGCAGTTTTGGGAATGGGTTTAAATGCTCATGTTGTAGAATTTGCTCCAAAACTAATGCCGAGGCAATTAGATCAAACCGCTAGTAATATGTTGCAATCCAAAATTGAGAAACTCAACATCGGGATTCACCTCAATAAAGCAACGCAATATATCGACGGCGAAAACAGCATCAAAGGGATGATGTTTGCCAATGATGAATTACTAAAAGTAGATATGCTAGTAATTTCTGCAGGGATAAAACCTCGTGATGAATTGGGAAGAATAGCAGGACTTGTAGTTGGCGAACGTGGCGGAATTGTAGTAAACAATAAGATGCAAACTTCTGATGAGTCTATCTATGCTATTGGCGAAGTTGCGCTTTACAACCAAATGATTTATGGCCTTGTAGCTCCCGGTTATGAAATGGCTGATGTCGCAGCGGATCAAATTTTAGGTAACGAAAAAACGATGCGGGAAACCATCGATATGTCCACCCAATTGAAATTAATTGGTGTTGAGGTAGCCAGTTTTGGAGATCCTTTTATAGAAAATGACGAAGTGGTAGCAATTGTTTATGAAAATAAATTCAGCGGAATTTACAAAAGGATTAATGTTACTAAAGACGGAAAAAAGCTTCTTGGCGGAATTCTTGTTGGAGATTCAAGTGATTATAACAACTTATTTCAAATTTATAGCAACGCCATGAAATTACCTGTTAACCCAGAGGATTTAATCTTGGGTTCAAGAGGTGGCGAAAGTTCCTCAATGGGAAGTGCGATGGATTTGCCAGATACCGCCGTAATTTGTTCTTGCGAAAATGTTACCAAAGGAAGTATTTGCTGTTCTATTACAGACGGAAGTTGCGAAACATTTGGTGATGTTGTAAAAGCAACCAAAGCCACTTCAGGTTGTGGCGGTTGTAAACCAATGGTGGTCGATTTAGTAAAATCAGCTCAAAAATCATTAGGAAAAGAAGTGAAAGATGTGGTCTGCGAGCATTTTGGGTATTCCCGTCAAGAATTATATGATATTGTAAAAATCAACAAATTTACCAATCACAATGAGGTTTTAGGAACTATTGGAAAAGGCGATGGTTGCGAAATTTGCAAACCTGTTTTGTCTTCTATTTTCTCCAGTATTTATAACGATACGGCTAATAAACACGTGACTGCTCAAGATTCAAATGATAGATTCTTGGCTAATATTCAACGTAACGGAACCTACTCTGTTGTTCCAAGAATGGCAGGTGGAGAAGTTACTGCCGAAAAATTAATCGCTATTGGTGAAGTGGCCAAAGAGTACAACTTATATACTAAAATTACCGGTGCGCAACGCGTCGATTTGTTCGGAGCAGAATTAAATGATTTGCCGGCCATTTGGAAAAAATTAATCGACAACGGTTTCGAAAGTGGTCACGCTTATGGAAAATCATTAAGAGCGGTTAAGAGTTGTGTAGGGAATGCTTGGTGTCGTTACGGAATGGACGATAGTACTTCATTGGCTATCGAATTAGAAAATCGGTACCGAGGAATTCGTTCTCCTCATAAATTAAAAGGTGGCGTTTCTGCTTGTATCAGAGAATGTGCCGAGGCACGAGGAAAAGATTTTGGAGTAATTGCCGTTGAAGGTGGATGGAATCTTTACATCTGTGGAAATGGTGGTGCCAATCCGAAACACGCTGTTCTTTTGGCAGAACAAATAAGCAAAGAAACGGTCATTAAATATATGGATCGCTTCCTAATGTATTACATCCAAACCGCTGGACCATTAGTAAGAACTTCGACTTGGTTAGAAAAACTAGAAGGTGGATTGGAGTATTTGAAAAACGTAGTTATTAATGATAGCTTAGGAATCAACGCTACTCTTGAAGCAGAAATGCAAGGATTGGTCGATACTTTTGAATGTGAGTGGAAACAAGCTATTGAAGATCCTGAAATGATGAAACGGTTCAGCCATTTTACCAATTCTGACGATCGCGATGATACTTTAGAATACATTCCTCTTAGAGGTCAAAAAATGCCTTCAGCCTGGTAATATCAACTATTCAAAAATTCTTCCATCAACTCCATAAACAGAATTTGATCTTTCGCAGACCTAAATTTACTATGTTGGAGTGATGGAATTTTAAAAACTAAAATTATGCAAGATATTCTAAATCAATACGAAACAGTTTCATTAAACGATGTAAAAGTTTGGTTCAAAGCTGGAAAAACCACCGATTTTCCTACCGAAGGTGGAGGTTGTATAAAATATAAAAGCAAGCAAATAGCCGTAATTAATTTCTCTCGTAGAAATGAATGGTATGCTTGCCAAAATGTTTGTCCTCACAAAATGGAAATGGTTCTTTCAAGAGGAATGATCGGCTCAACTGACGAAATCCCTAAAATTGCCTGTCCAATGCACAAAAAAACTTTTTCACTTACAGATGGTTCTAACCTGAATGGCGAAGAATATTCGATAGCTACTTATCCTGTAAAAGTGGTGGACGGTGAAGTATTCGTTGGCTTTTTGGAATAATTGTGTATCTTTGAATTTCAACAATTCAAATTAAATGACACCATTTCAGAACGCCAGTGCGTGGATTGATGCCGAAAATGCACAAGATCCAAACAGCGAAACATACCAATCTAATAGTTATCCAAAGGAATTATTATATTCGAATAGAATGTATGAAAGGCTGATGGATTTTTATCCAAACGCTTCAGAAGAAATACAAATTGCCTCCAAAGCGCAACACATTTGCCGATGGAAAATGCCACGAGAATCCTACCCAATGGATCGTGTAGGTTATTTAAAATGGCGTGAAGAGTTGAAGAAATTTCACGCCCAAACCACTGCCGAAATCTTAGAAAAAGCTGGTTATTCTCCATCATTTATAGATAGAGTTTCCTTTCTTATCGAAAAAAAATTACTCAAAAAAGACGCCGAAACCCAACTTCTCGAAGATGTAATTTGTCTCGTGTTTTTAGAATATTATTTTGATGCTTTCGTTCAAAAACACGACAGAGAAAAAATGAAAAACATCATCCTGAAAACGTGGAATAAGATGTCTGAAAACGGGCATCAAGAAGCTTTGAAAATCAATTTTATCGAAGGGAATTTACAGTTGATAAAAGAGTCATTGGGTTTGTAATTTTATTTTGGAGAGTAAAAAAACTTTAGATAAAGGAATGCAATAAAAGAAGTGATGGGTTGTTTGAAAATTGACAAAGTTGCCACAGACAATTAAAACATTTGGGGATTAGAACCCAATAGCAAACTTTTGAATGAAGCTGCAAATAGACACAATAAAAATACATGAAAGCAAACGAAACTAAAGTAGATAAATTTTTAGCGACAAATGAAACAACGTTTGCCATTCCAGTTTATCAAAGGAATTATGATTGGACACTATTTCAATGCAAGCAATTGTTTTACGACATTATTGAAACGGGCAAAAACGACCAAACAAATACTCATTTTATTGGGAGTATAGTGTACGTTCATGATGATGTTTACACTGCATCAGGATTAAATGAATTAACTATAATAGATGGACAACAAAGACTCACAACGATTACGTTAATTTACATTGCTCTTTACAGACTTGCAAAGGGATTCGACAACCAAATGTTGGTCAACAGAATTCAAAAAACGTATTTAATAAATGAATTTGCACCTGAAGAAGAAAAGTTAAAGTTAAAACCGACTGAAAACAATAAAGAAGCTCTTAGACACATTCTTAATTCGACAGATGGAGAGGAATTTAAAGGTTATTCAAAGATTATTGAGAATTTTGATTATTTCAGATCAGCAATAAATGCAGAGAACTTCGAAATTATTCAACGAGGACTTTCAAAACTCATTTTTGTAGATATTGCACTTGACAGACAAAAAGATAATCCACAAAGAATTTTTGAAAGTTTGAATTCAACAGGGCTTGAACTATCTCAAGCCGATCTTATTAGGAATTTTATTTTAATGGGATTAAAGTCCGTTGAACAAAATAGAATTTACAAAAATTTTTGGGAAGTAATCGAGAAAAACGCAAAGGATGAAACCTTAAATAAAACAAAAGTTTCTGAATTTATCCGAGATTACTTGACGCTTAAAAATAAAGAAATTCCAAACAAGGGAGATGTTTACAAGAAATTCAAAGAGAATTATCCAACTTCTACAATTGACGAATTGGAGATTGTCCTAACAGAATTGAAATCTTTGGTTAAGTACTACAACAAACTCACTAATCCAAAGAACGAACCTGACAAATTAATAAGAACGCAACTAGAATATATCAACAGATTAGTGATAAATGTTGCTTTTCCTTTCTTAATGAAAGTCTATGAAGACTTTTCAAATGATATAATTGATAAAGCCACTTTTATTTCGGTTTTATCAACAGTTCAATCTTTTACATTCAGACGTTTTATTTTGGGCTTGCCAACCAATGCACTCAATAAAATCTTTATGGGCTTATATGACAAAGTTGAGCTAAACAATTACCTATTCTCAATACAAAAAGCAATATTGCAAAAGTCTGGCATTCAGCGTTTCCCAAGAAATACTGAAACTATAAACGCGCTAAAAGAAAAAGACGTTTACAATATTAAACCAAAGAATAGAACCTACTTATTAGAAAGACTAGAAAATTTTCAAAACAAGGAACCTGTTGCTATTGAAGGGAATTCTGACATTACAATCGAGCATATATTTCCCCAAAATCCTGACCCGAAATGGAAGATTGAATTAGGTGCCGACGAATACAATTTGATTAAAGAAAATTACCTAAATACAATTGGTAATTTAACTCTTTCAGGTAATAACGGAAAATTGAGCAACAAACCTTTTATTGACAAGAAAGTAATGAATGTTGACGGTAAAGAACAAGGCTATAATTTTAGTAGACTTTGGCTAAACAGAGACTTGAAAGAAATAGTAAAGTGGGATAAAGTAGAAATTGAAGAAAGAGCAAACACTATTACAGAGCGTTTTATTAAAATTTGGGAAATCCCTGAAATCGATATAGAACTCGAAGCAACTAATGACGAAATAAACATATTTGATGCCGAAGATCCTAAGTATAAGAAGTTAGAATATGCTATTTTCTTCAACCAAAAACTTGAAGTCACACAAGTAGCTAAACTATACATTGAAGTATTTAAACAACTGTTCGATTTGCAACCTGAAACATTCTTTACGTCAGAAATTGGAGATAAACTTAGTTTGACTAAAACACCTGAAACAAATGGACTTAGACAAGCAGTACCCATTAGTGAAACATATTTTATAGAAGCAAACATTGACAATATGGGTAAATTTGACAGAATTAAACTTGCCTTGACGATTTTTGGATTCGAAGATGAATTATTAATTAAATATACAATCTAAAAGAAAAAACGCATTCAAATTAGTCCTATAAAGAAATAACGTTTATAGAAAGTATGATAAAACCGATGGGGTAAAAGATTTGACAATTTTTTGAAAGTTGTCAAATCTATAAATCAATTAAAATTAAAAATGATGAGCGATACAAAAATCTTTGAAAACAAAAAAGTTCGCAGGCATTATGATTCGGAGAATGAGTTGTGGTATTTTAGCATTGTAGATATTGTAGGTATTCTTACAGATCAACCCACAGTAGAACGAGCTAGAAATTACTGGAAAGTATTAAAAAACAGACTTTTAAAAGAAGGGAACGAAACGGTTACAAATTGTAACCAGTTGAAATTAGAAGCAGAAGATGGTAAATTGAGATTAACTGATGTGGGTAATGTAGAACAAATTTTTCGTTTGGTTCAATCCATTCCATCGCCCAAGGCAGAACCTTTCAAACAGTGGTTAGCCAAAGTGGGTTATGAGCGTTTACAGGAAATTCAAGACCCAAGCTTGAGTATGGACAGAGCCAGAGAAAATTGGCAAAAAATGGGTCGATCCGAAAAATGGATTCAACAACGCATGACTGGGCAGGAGACCCGAAACAAACTCACGGATTATTGGAAAGAAAGTGGGGTTACAGAGCGAGATGAGTTTGCTTTTTTGACCAATATTATTCATCAAGAATGGACAGGAATTTCCGTAAAAAAGCATAAAGAGATAAAAGGTTTAAAATCTCAAAATCTTAGAGACCACATGAATGAAGCCGAGTTGCTTTTTACAGCACTAGCTGAACTTTCTACTCGACAAATAGCCGAAGTAGAACAAGCTAAGGGAGTAAATGAAAATGCCAAAGCAGGAAAAAAAGGAGGTGCCATTGCCAAAAACGCTCGTCAAGCATTGGAAGCCAAAACAGGAAAAAGTGTTGTAACAGGTGAAAATTTCTTGAAACCAAAAAATAAGTAAGATTGAAATTCTTGAAAACAATAAAATAAATGACTAACAGCACTGTAGCTTCTGCCGACATCTCTTTTAAAAATTTAAGACGATTGTATATTTTCGCCTTATTGACTATTGCGATTACGGTTTTGCTGAGTCAGTTGCTTATCCAATACAATATTTTTACCCAACTAAGTGATTCTAAAATCATTAATTATTCTGGAAAACAACGTTTTTTGAGTCAAAAGCTTACCAAAGAAATTTTGATATTAAATTTTGTAACTAACAGTAATAATATTGACGCGGAAATTGATAAAATTAACCATATCAAGCGGCTTTGGGAATTCAATCATTATGCTTTAGAAATAGGGAATGATAGTCTCGGTTTTCCAAAAGATAAAAGTAAAGAACTTAATGATTTATATCTGGAAATTAAACCAAACTTTAACACTATTATTCGAGCTTCAACATCATTTTTAAACAACAAAAAAAAGAGAATCAATTTAGAAGAAAATCAGGTATTGGTTGATACCATCTTAAAAAATTCGGCAATTTTTTTGGATAAGATGGATAAAATCGTAGGGCAATATGATATTGAAGCCCGCAAAAAAGTAACTTTACAAAGTAAGACCGAGTATCTTATTTTATTTTTTACAATGCTAGTATTGATCTTAGAATTTATTTTTATTTTTAAACCCACCAATAAAAAAGTAGAAACCCTTATTTCTAAACTTTTATATTCAGAGAAAAAAGCACTAAAATTGGCACATGATACCGAAGTCATCAGCGAAGCAAAGGAAAACTCGGTCAAAGAATTGAAATCCCTCAATTATGCCATGGAAAATACCTTGTTGTATTGCAGAGTGGCTCCCGACGGTTCTATCATTCATATTGGAGAAAAATTTTCCAAATTATTGCAGTACAATCCCTTTCTATCGGATAAAACGTTTGCTGAAGCATTGACTTCAATAGAAAAAGAGCAAAACTTTCTAAATCAGATTTTTCTAGAAAAACAACGAACAGGTTGGCAAGGCGAGGTTAAAATTACCATCCGAAACAAAGAATTTATTTGGTTGGATCTATCAATGATTCCGGTGACTATCAAGAAGGATGAATCGGAGTTGCTAGTCATTTGTTTTGATATTACGGAACGAAAAAATGCAGAGCGAGAAGTAGATCGGTTGAACACAGAGAATACGATGGACAAACTCAATCAGCAAAAAATCATTTCGAGTAAAATTGTCGAAAACCAAGAAAACGAGCAAAATCGTATTGCCAAAGAGATTCACGACGGGATTGGACAAATGCTAACGGGATTGAAATTTAGTCTCGAAAGTATCAATTTGGAAGACAAAGAAAAGTCGGAACAGAAAATAGAATACCTCAAAAAATTATCTTTAGATATTATCAAAGGGGTTCGCACCGCTACTTTCAATTTGATGCCACCCGAATTGAGTGACCACGGAATCGTTTCTTCCTTGGCAAAACTCACGCAGGAATTATCCAAACTCACTGGAAAAGAAATTCTCTTCTATAATAAGACCGATTTTGAAAAGCGTTTAGATTCGTTAGTCGAAATCAACATTTACCGATTGACGCAAGAAGCCATCAATAACGCTTTAAAATATGCCGATTCGTCGCATATCATTGTTCAACTTTCGCATAGCACCACGCTTTTGAGTATTATAATAGATGATAACGGAAAAGGTTTTGATGTTTCATCAGTAGAAAAAAAGAGAAATAGCCAATCAGGAATGGGATTGTTGTTTATGAAAGAAAGAATACAATACATCAACGGTCGAGTGTTTTTTAATTCAATTCCTGGCGAAGGTACCCGAATTACATTTAATATTCCGATTTAACGGTTTGTGGTTTATTGTTTGTAGTTTATTGTTTGTAGTTTATTGTTTAAGGTTTGAGGTTGTCCGAATCTGCAATGCTAAAAATGGTAATACTTAATACTTAAATCTTAATACTCAAATCTGCAATCTATTTTTTTTCTTAAGTAAAAATTACGTACATTAGCAACACTTTTTAGGTTATTATACGTAAAAATGAAATTCAAAATTAAGTAGGTTATGAGTAATCCCATACGAGTTGTGTTGGCAGATGATCACGTTTTTGTAAGAGATGGCATTAAATCATTATTAGAAAACGAAGCAAATATCGAAGTAGTTGGCGAAGCTACCGATGGTTTAGAAGCTTTAAAATCAGTCGAAATCAATCAGCCCGATTTATTGATTCTTGACATTCGAATGCCTAATTTGACAGGAATTGAAGTGGTAGAAAAACTGCGAAGTCAAAACAATTTGGTAAAAATTGTAATGCTCTCCATGCACGAATCCGAAGAATATGTCTTAAAATCAATCAAAGCTGGTGCCGATGGCTATTTGTTGAAAGGATCTAGCAAGGAAGAATTTCTTAAAGCACTAAACACAGTTTCCGAAGGTGGAAAATATTTTAGCGGCGATATATCTTCTATATTGATTGGACAATTGACTCACCCGACCGCTTTTTCAGAAACAAAACAAATCATCAGCGACGAAATGATGATTACCAAAAGAGAAAAAGAAATACTTATGTTGTTGTTGTCTGGCAAAGGAAATAAAGAAATAGCTGAAGCTTTAGACATCAGCAAACGTACTGCCGAGGTACACCGTTTTAATTTAATGAAAAAACTGAAAGTCAAAAATCTGATAGAACTTTCAAATAAAGCTACAGAGTTTTCTTTGCTGTAAGATTAAATCCCAAATTCTCTTTATAATTTGTTTATTAAATTTACGTAAGTACTAAAATTACGTAAAAATACTTATTTTTTATTAAAACCTGCGTTTTGGCAGTTTTTAATCTATTTAAAAGATATAATTTTGTCCTGTTAATAAGTAATATACTTAAAATACATATAAGTACTTAATTTACAAATAGAGCAAAATCAATTAATCTTAAAAAAATGAGTTCAATTTCAAACAATCAACCGCTTACTAGTTTAAACATTTTTAGTGGCAAAGGCGTACAAATGCGTACCTTTCACATTACTTGGCTAACCTTTTTCTTTTGCTTTTTTGCCTGGTTTGGTATGGCATCACTTATGCCAATTGCAAAAGAACAATTGCATCTTACCAAAGATCAATTAGGCAATATTCAAATCGCTTCAGTTTCTGCAACTATTATTGCTAGACTTTTAATAGGAAGACTAGTAGATAAATTTGGTCCTAGATTGGTTTACACTTGGCTTTTGGTCATTTGTTCTGTACCTGTATTATTAATAGGGACATCGCAATCGTATGAAAGTTTCTTATTTTTTAGATTGGCAATTGGTGTTATTGGA
The DNA here is from genome assembly GCA_043770265.1 of Flavobacterium sp. Classification (GTDB taxonomy): domain Bacteria; phylum Bacteroidota; class Bacteroidia; order Flavobacteriales; family Flavobacteriaceae; genus Flavobacterium. Next base: position 11,336 of record JAYVIK010000004.1, read on the forward strand.
GCTTCTTTTGTAATAACACAATTTCATACTTCGGTAATGTTTGCACCTTCTATCAAAGGAACTGCAAATGCTACTGCAGGAGGTTTCGGGAACGCTGGCGCGGGACTAGCCAATATTACAATGCCGCTAATAGCTGCTGGATTTGTAGGATTAGGGGTTTGTACTCACGAGGATAGTTGGAGATATGCTATGATTGTTCCTGGAGTATTATTATTGGTTTTTGCCTTTTTATATGTAAGATATACCAAAGATTTACCCAACGGGAATTACAAAGAACTTGGGATTACAAACCAAAGCAAAGAGAACACTTTTATGATTGCTGTAAAAGATTATCGTACTTGGGTTTTAACTGTTGCTTACGCCGCTTGTTTTGGAGTTGAGATCACTATTGATAATTTTGCGCCTATTTATTTTGTAGATACTTTTGGTGCAAGTTTAAAAACAGCAGGTATCTGCGCAGGGATATTTGGTATGATTAATATTTTTGCTAGACCTCTGGGCGGAATAGTTGCAGATAAAGTAGGAAAAATATATGGTTTCTCAGGAAAAAATTTATTGCTTGCACTATTGCTTATTCTGGAAGGTATTGGAATTATTTTCTTTGGATTAACGGATGAGTTAGGTGTTGCTATCTTTTTAATGTTTTTGTTTGGAATGAGTTTAAAAATGGCAAACGGAGCTACCTATAGTCTTGTTCCATTTATTAATCCAAAAGCAATAGGAAGCGTTGCTGGAATTGTTGGAGCTGGTGGCAATATTGGAGCAATGCTAATCGCTTTCTTGTTCAAAGCCAAAGCGGTTAAAATGACTAAAGAGGTAATTGATGAATCTGGAGTTTTAAAAACCAAAGATTTAATTGATTATACAAATGCATTTTATATCTTAGGAATAATCATTTTGATTACTGGAGTGCTTGTTTTGATTGCGAAATTTGCAATAAAAGACACAAAAAATACTCCGATAGATTAGATTAAAAGAATTTTTAATGTAAATAAAGTTTAGCCTTTGATTCATTTCAAAGGCTTTTTTTTGATTAAATGGTTTATCTTAAAACTGGTAATCTGATACTTTAAAAATGAATGAATCGATAGGAAGAATGAATATCAAAATAAATATTTATTTACTATTGTACAGCTATTTGAGCAGGGCATTCGTATTTAAAATTTTCAGACACGAATTGCACTAATTTCAGATGTTTTAAAATTCGTGCAATCAAAACAGATTGAAATCTGTGTAAATTTGTGAAATTTGTGTCAACTTTTTTTAAAAGCGAATGCCGTGCTATTTGAGTAATTATTTATTAGTAAATTTGTGTAAAAACAGCAATAAAAGACGTAGTAATTGTACAAAAATAGAAGCAATTTGAACTTAAAAAGATTCACCTGCATTTAAATAAAAAGCCTTTGAATGTCTCCCAACGGCATAATTAAAAACCAAATTGGTTCGCGTGGCTTTGTCAATTAAGATTCGCAAACCTAATCCTGCTGCAGGCTGAACGTATTGAAAAAGTCTAATTTCGCGGTCTTTGTCACTAGCGGAAGTAAAATTTGCAAATACAGTTCCGCTGATTAGTTGATTGCACGTAATAGGAAAACGATATTCAGTTTCTAAATACACCATCTTTTGTCCCCGAAGCAATCCTTGTACATAGCCTTTTCCACTGCGACTTCGTTGATCCCAACCTATTGAAGGCAAATTTAAATAGGGAACATTGCCGGTTGTTACCAACTGGCCTGTTGCCCAAAGACTAAATACATGCTGCTCATTTTGTTTACTTAACGGTAAAAAATAGCGGTATTCCATAAATAAGACCGAGCTGGCATGTTGACTTTTTGTTAAAGCGGGATTGTATCGGAAATTGATATTAGCAAACATTCCCCGATTGGTATTAATTTGATTGTCGCGGGAGTCGTACAGCAAATTAAGACTTAATCCATTGACGAAATACTCGTTTTCATTAAAGTCGTATTTTTTGGAATAATTGTAATGATTCGTGAATTGTCCAGCAGCAACATTGAGTTTATTATCGGTTATTGTGGTGTACCAATCTAAATGAACTCCAGCACCGACATAATAATTATTTTTGATTTCCCAAGAAGCGGTTTGATGAAACTTAAGATAATTGTAATCCATAGGTTCTTTCAATGTGTTCAAATCAAAATTCTCGTCTCTATTATTTGGAGGAATAATATCGGTTCCTAAGCCGTAATTGGCTTGCGAAAAAATATAAAACCGCCAGTCACCACTAAGGAAAATAGAGTTATGATTGACCATTACACTATTCTTGACGTTGATTAGTAATTGTTTTTTTTCAGTATAAGTAGCCCCTAAATTGACTGAGGAGTATTTATCATCAAGTTTCTTCCCTTTAAAAGTATATTGGGTAACAAAACCATAAGAAAATCCAGTCGCTGGTTGGGAACCGATTATCGGAATGATAAGGAAAAAATTATTTTTTTTGGGTTTGAAAACCAAAACGGAATCTTTCTTTTTGAAAAGTTCCGGAAGTGATTTCAAAAGACAAGGTTTTTCAGAATCTGCTGTGTTTTGTGCAATGGCATGATATTGCAAAAAAACAAACAACAAACAACTAAAAATTAATAAGTGTCTTTTATCCATTATGCAAAATTAAACTATTATAAATCAGATTCAATATAATTTAACTTTTGCAACCGCAAGTTAAATTCTCATTAATGAACAATTTACAAACAAAAAAAACAGATTATAAACAAATAATCGTGGTTTGCAATCTCTATAAATTATATACCAAGGCTTTGAAATACTTGTTGATAATTTGGATTACCTGCATCTAACTGTTTTAACTTTATAGCTGTTTCTAATGCTTTTGCCTTATTATTAGATTGGATATATACAAAAGTAAGCGCATAATACAATTCAGAATCAGAAGGATTAATTTGAATTCCTTTTAATAAAACAGTTTCTGCTACTTTAAATTTTTTACTCTGATTCAATAACAATCCATAATTGTAATAGACTCTAGAATTGGTCGATTTTAATTCTACTGCTTTGGCGAAAGCTTTTTCGGCAGCAGGAATATTGTTCATTTCATTGTACAGCAAAGCCATATTGTAATAAATGCGCTCATTTTTTAAATCATTTTTCAAAGCTGATTCTAAAGCTTGCAAAGCTTGTGCATTTTTTCCTTGCGAATTATAAGCAGCCGATAAATTAAGCCAAGCATAGTTCATATTGCTGTCTTTTTTCAACCCACGCAAATAAAACTTTTGGGCATTGGCATAATCCTGTAATTTCAAATAATAATCGGCCAACATCACATTTCCTGTAGAAAAATCAGTTTGAAAACGCAATGATTTCTCCAATTCTATTTGCGCCGCAGCAAATGGTTTTGTAAAGTTTTCAGGGATTTGATTGGAAGGAATTGTAATATACAAATCTGCAGCAGCAATTCTGACCGCTCGCACTTTATCTGATAATAAAGGCCCCACAGCTTCTTTCCAACTTTCTGATGGAAAAGAGGCTAAACTTCGTAAAGCACGATATCGAATTTGGGCTTCTTTACTGACTAATCTACCTAAAATGGTATTCAAACTGCTTTGAGTTGGAATAGAACCCAGATAAAAAGTAGCAGTTGCCTTGATGATTTTTGGGACAAATTTATTATCAATAAGACTTGTTAAATGTTTTTCACTTTCGGCATCCAATCGGCTTCCGGGAATCAAATCATCGGAAAAATGGTATTTTCTTTTAGAGCCATACCATTTGCTAACAGCTTCGGCTAAAACTTTTTCGGATTTGTCTTTGTGACAGTTGCTACAGGCATTTGGAGTCCCATATTTTACGGACAAATCTGGTCTTGGAACCCTAAAACTATGGTCGTGACGCAAATCATTTCCCATATACAATTTCCCTGGCATGTGACAGTTTTTACATTCAGCAGCAGCCGTTCCTTTTTTGTGAAAAGTGTGCGTAGGAACATCGTATTTGGTTGGAATATGACATAAAGTACAGGTCTGATTTCCTGGTCTTTTTAATTTTGTAGAATGAGGATTATGGCAGGTACTACACGTTACTCCTTTATGAAACATTTTACTTTGCAAAAAGGAAGTATAGATGTAATCTTCGTCATTTACCTGACCGTCAGCATGATAAAATTCAGTATCTGGAATTTGAGGAATGTAGTTATCCATAATTTCCTTACTTTCAATGTGCGAGCCATTAATTTCAGATATTCGGGCGTGACAGGGAGCGCAAGTATTTAATTCTTCAGTTTGTTTGGAGTTTTTGGCTAATTTCATAAAACTTCCAGTCACTCTTTCCCCCGATTTATAGTCTCCATTAATGAAATCAACGTGCGATTTTCCTGCTCCGTGACAGCTTTCACAACTCACGTTGATGATGTTATAGCTTGTTTTATAGGTATCACTTTCAATGTCATAATTTTTTCTGAGGTTGGTCGAATGACAAGTTGCACACATTGTATTCCAGTTTTGGGCATTTCCTGTCCAGTGCAACCAATCGTGTGAAGGTATTTTTTGACCCGCATATTGGTTGAACCATTTCTTTTTATTTACATCCCAACTCAGCCGCGGTACTTGCATTCGGCCACCGGGAAATTGAATTAAATATTGTTGTAAAGGTGTAAAACCGAAAATATATTTTACTTCAAAATCATGATTTTTGCCATCGTCTCCTTCTGTATTAATGAAGAATTTTTTGCCTTTTTTATAAAAACGACTGGTAACACCATCCGCCGAAAAAGTTACATTGTTAAAATCTCCCTTTACTGTAGAATCATTAGGAGGCAACATTGACATATAATGATGCGATTGTTTCCATTCTTTAAACTCAGTACCATGACATTTCTTGCAAGACTGATCGCCAACATAAGCAATGGATTGGGGTTTTATTTCAGAATATTGAATGTATTTTGAAGTGCAACTATCGACAATGAAAACTCTAAAAACAATAAGAAGCGCTACAAAGAGTATCACTAATACTATCGATTTTTTGTACATAAAATTTTTTTTAAACAAAAGTATCCAATTTGATAAAAACATCAAACTAATTGACGATTATTTAAATGAACTATTTAAAATTCAATTACGATATATAGAAAACGAAAGATTTTTCAATTGTATTTCGAAAATATTAAAAGAATTTCTAAAATTATAGTTTCACATTATGAATAAAATTACTTATTTTCATATATTTGCATAAGTAAAAATACTTAGTTATACATTGCTTGTATTATTCAAGGGATAATTTATTACTAAAAAATCAGAAAATCATGCAAACTAATAGCCCGAAATTAACTGTAGTAGGCGCTGGTCCTGGAGATGCAGAATTGATTACTTTGAAAGCCATCAAAGCACTCGAAAGTGCCAATGTCGTTTTGTATGATGCCCTTGTAAACGAAGAATTATTGCAATATGCCAAATATGCAACTTGTATTTTTGTTGGCAAACGTTTGGGTTGTCACGCCTACAGCCAGGACCAAATCAATGATCTTATTGTTTCACAAGCACAACGTTTTGGTCACGTAGTTCGGTTGAAAGGTGGAGATCCATTTGTTTTTGGACGAGGAAGCGAAGAAATAGCATTTGCACAACAATTTGGAATAGAAACAGCCATTGTTCCAGGAATTTCATCTGCTTTGGGAGTTCCAGCATCCAATGGAATTAGCTTAACACAACGAGGGATTTCCGAAAGTTTTTGGGTAATTACAGGAACTACGTCCGACCATAAATTGTCCAAGGATGTGGCCCTTGCTTCCCAATCCTCAGCCACCCTAGTGATCTTAATGGGAATGCACAAATTAGACGAAATCATCTCGATTTATCAAAAAAATAGAACCGATAATTTGCCTATTGCTATCATTCAAAACGGAACAAAAGCCAACGAGAAAAAAGTAACTGGAACCATAAATTCCATCTCAGAATTAGTGGTACAACACCAACTTTCTTCCCCAGCCATAATCATAATTGGCGAAGTGGTAAAGCATTCTTTTAAATTAACTACTTTTTATCAAGAAGAAGTTTCGAATGACGATTTCATATTACAGAATTTGAATATCATTGAAAGTTTAGATTAAAAGATCCTAAATCACCTACTCCAACTCCACCCTCACATTATACAAATTGGAACTCAAAATAGATTCAATAGATTCAAAATCGGTAGTGTTGTTTTCTGAATCTTTTTGTTTTTTTAAGGCAATATGTTTCAAACAAGCTTTAAAGCTCCTAACATCGTCAGGGTTCGAAAGTAGTAAACCCGGAACGAGAGCATTTTTACCTTCTTTGTCTTTGGAAACCATTGTAAAATAAGAAGAATTACAATGTTTGACAACGCCAGTTTGAATGTTTTCAGCTTCTACGCGAATGCCTATAATCATCGAACTTTTACCAACATAATTTACGCTGGCTTTCATCGTTACCAATTCACCAACTTCAATAGGTTTCAAGAAATTCACCGTATCTACCGAAGCCGTTACACAATAATTTCCCGAAAATTTGGAGGCACAAGCAAACGCAATTTGATCAAGCAAAGACAAGATGAAACCACCGTGAATTTTGCCGCTAAAATTAGTGTGCGAAGGCAACATCAATTGTGAAATACTGATATGAGAAGAACTTACCGTTTTGAAAATAGTGTTCATAGTTGGGTTTTGGAATTCAATTTCTCTGAAAATAATAGGCCATAAAATTAAACTTTTTCCAGATAATCTATAAAATTATTTTTAGGCGATTCACACAGCGAACAACAATAATCGTTTGGCAAATCTTGGAACAGCACCCCTTTTTCAATTCCTTGAGTAACATCGCCATATTCTGAATTATAAAGTGTCAAACATTCTGAACATTGATGAATGTCGGTTTCTTGAATTTCTTTTTTAGTTGTAATTGTGTTTACTTCGAGAACAGTATTTCCCAATTCTTCGAAATATTTCTTACTCAATTCAATCAAAATTGTTGGCAATTCCTGTTTGTCCACATCTTGCGCTAGAACAATATATTCTTCGGTATTCGGGTTAAAATTTTTGGCATACAACACATTATAAGTCGCTCTAATTTTTATGGATTCCAAGGCTTTTGGCATTTCATTTTTTTCGACTACAATAGACGTAAAATAATGTCCATCGCGGTTGTATTCGGATATTCCAAAGGTAAGTCCATAAGTACTAATGTCATATTGATCCAAAGTTCGAACCAAAAATGTTTTTAGGTTTAAAGCCCATTCGGTAGCCACCGGCAAATGCCAATTGAGTTCCAATAAGGAGTGACGCACATTGATCCCTTTTTTGCCCAAGAATTTTTCCCAATCCAATTTTCTTTCTCTTGGAATCCCTTTTACGATGAAGGATTTCCAAGGCGTGATACAAATTTTCCCAATTTTGCAATCAAAACACAAATCGCACATTTCTTTTAGAAATTCTAAATCGTACAGGTTATTTCTCCAATACAATCCCAACCAATACTGGTCGATTCCCAATTTGTTCATTCCCTCATAGTACGGAAATGGGTAAAATGGTAATTGCAATGGTTGGTCGATGGTTCGATTATTAGTGTCCAAAGAGTCATTAACCAATTGAAAAATCATATCCACAGTATCGGGTTCTTCTATCAAGATTTTTTCGATGGCTGAATACACTTCGGCAATATTCCAGCTGTAAATCAGCACAGGATACATTTCCATTTTGTCCCATTTTGGCAAACGAATGTACATAAACCAATAATCCTCGTGATGCGAAGCCACAAAATTAATATGCCCAGTAAACAAAGGAACGAGCTGTTGTTTTGGGTCGGTAATATTGACTTTTAATTTGGGTTGCTCCTTGAATTGTTCCAAAATATAAAGAAATTTATTTCCGGTCAGCCAAGATGTATTCGCAAAAATATCGGTCGAAACATAAGACGAAACAATGTTGTTGCCACTTTTTTCGTCAGGAAAAACAAAATGGTGTTTGTCCATTTCTTCTTTTTCGATAGCCAATAATCCTTCGGGAAATATGATGTCTTGTCTCGAACCAAACGAAATCGCTTGTAGCCCTTGATTCAAACTCATATTGACAATCTCACGCAATTCGCCTGGCGAAATCACGCCTCCTTTTACTATTAATCGTGTGTTTTTCA
>JAYVIK010000005.1:0-6477 GCA_043770265.1 Flavobacterium sp.
TTTTTACACTGGAGATTTAATTGGTGTAACCAAAATAATAAAATTGCCAATGAAAATTTCAGCAGAGAAAATCAAATTAAAGATTCTGAAATCAAAAGGGAATCCTTCGATTTACCATTTTTCAGTTTCAGACGAAGCGACAAAAGGTATTCGAAAACTTAAGAAATAAATTGTGAAAAGCAAAATTTTTACATCATTTCTAATCTGTTGGTTATTTGGATATTTTTCAAACATCACAGCACAATCAAAGCCAAATATCATTTACATTTTGACAGACGATTTAGGATATGGTGATGTGAGCTCGTTTAACAAAGTGGGTAAAATCAAAACACCCAACATTGACAGGTTGGCTGCCGAAGGAATGAAATTTACTGATGCACACACTTCTTCTGCAGTTTGCACTCCCACTCGTTACGGAATATTAACCGGAAGATACAATTGGAGATCTAGACTTAAAGAGTATGTTTTAAATGGAACGTCTAAAGCATTAATCCCAAATAGCCGCACCACTGTTGCTTCTATGTTGAAAAATAATGGATATCAAACTGCATTTATTGGCAAATGGCATTTGGGTTGGGATTGGCATTTAAGCAAACCTATTACCGATGAAAGTTTGGAAAATGAAAATTTTGAAACAATTGATTTCTCAAAACCGGTTAAAAACAATCCTAATGATTTAGGATTTACATACTCTTATGGGTTTTCAGGATCATTGGATATGGGTCCGTACGTTTATGTTGAAAATAGAATGGCTACACAAATACCCAACGCCGTTTCGGAAAATAAAGATAAATATGCGTTTTGGCGAAAAGGACCTATTTCGAGTGATTTTATCCACGAAGAGTCAACTCCTCACTTTGTAAATAAAGCGATTCAATATATTGATCAGAGCAGTAAAAACAAGACGCCATTTTTTATTTATTTGCCTTTGCCAGCACCACATACACCTATTTTACCAACTAGTGAATGGAAAGGGAAAAGCGGCTTAAACCCCTATGGTGATTATGTAATTATGTTAGACTCCTACATTGGACAAATCATAAAGGCCGTTTCTGATGCGGGTATCGAAAAAAATACTTTAATCATTTTTACAAGCGATAACGGATGTTCCACAACTGCCAATTACAAATTACTGTTAGAAAAAGGACATAATCCAAGTGCAATATATCGAGGAAATAAAGCTGATATCTTTGAAGGAGGACACCGAGTTCCTTTTATTGCAAAATGGCCAGATAAAATTACAAAAGGGAGTGTATCTAATGAAACCATTTGCACCACAGATTTTATGGCAACTTGCGCCGAAATTGTAAATTATAAATTGAAAGAAAATGAAGCCGAAGACAGCTTTAGTATGATGCCATTGTTTACCAATAAAAAACTAAAAAAATCTTTCCGCGAAGCCACAGTGCATCATTCCATTAATGGGAGTTTTGCAATTAGAAAAGGAGATTGGAAGCTACTTTTATGTCCAGATTCTGGTGGTTGGAGTTATCCAAATCCTAAAAAAGACCAAAAAATTATAGTCGGACTGCCCAAATATCAGTTGTATAATTTAAAGGAAGATATAGGCGAAACTAAAAATTTAGAATCCATTAATCCTGAAAAAGTAAAAGAATTAAAATCTTTACTCTTAAAATATATTGACGAAGGTCGAAGTACAAAAGGAATACCGCAGAAAAATGATTCCATAAATTTTGAATGGAAACAATTAGAATTGTTGAAATGTTGATTTTTGACCTAAATTTCACTTGATAGAGCTTACAATAAGTATAAAAATGATTAAAAAATAATTACCAAATATTTTTAAACAATATCTTGCACCTAAATAAAATGAAACACACAATCAATCGACTTTTCAATTTTTATAAGCATTTTTTATTTTTAATCGTAGTCACTTTTTCGTTGGCTATTATGGCACAAAAACAGGAACTCCCGAGTTTCAAAAATAAAAAAACAGCATTCAACGAACAGGAAATTATGCCAATTGTTGATGGATTTGTCGCCCAGTCGTCAGGAATTTTCAATTCCACGTTGGCATCTGCAGATTTAAAAAGAGGCACTGGCTTCAATCGTGAAATCTATCTAACTTACGATTTTTCTAGTCTTACTATAGCAGCCAAATCGGCTACATTGAAGATTTTTTGTCAATCATTCGACAAATTTGGTGATCTTACTGTGTCTGTTTATTGTTTGCCCGAATATCAAACAACTGGACTAACGTGGGCAACACGTCCTACTGTTACAACCGCTATTGCGACCTTGTTGATTAATCAAACAGAACATGCAAATAACTGGTTAGAATGTGATATTTCTTCAAGTTTAGCAGCTGTACTAGCCACGCAAAGCAAAAAAGCAACATTCGTCATAAAAATAACAAGCGGAAACGATGCTTTGCTTAAATTTGCTATGAGTGAGAGCGCTAGCAATACTCCTTCAATCATTTTATCTGATGAAGACCCTACAAATGGAGGAGTAAATTCATCCATAAAAATGCCAACTCTTTTTGCAGATAATATGGTATTGCAACGTGACAAACCAATAAAGGTTTGGGGAGAGGTATTGCCAAATAAACCAGTTGATATTACTTTTGACGGACAAAATTACAATACACAATGCGATGCAAACGGAAAATTCTCCACACTTATTCCATCCAAAAGTGCCTCTGCAAGTTCCTATACATTGACTGTTACCGCAAACAATGAAACGCTGAGCTATAAAAATGTAGTTATGGGCGATGTGTATTTGTGTGGCGGACAATCCAATATGGCAATGTATGTCAGCGGATCAAAAGCGGATCAAGTGGCAAATGCTAAAGCCGATTCAAATTATCCTAATTTGCGTTTTTTTGAAGTCGCTAAAATTGTAAGTGGCGGGGTTTTAATTAATGCCAAAGACAATCCTTGGAAAAGTGCTTTGCCAGATCGTGTTGTAAATTGGTCTGCCGTAGCTTTTTATGTAGGTCGTGATTTACATAAACATTTGAATGTTCCGATAGGTCTCATCAACGTAAGCCACGGTGGCGCACCTTCGGATGCTTTTATATCACCGCAAGCTTATGCTGACGATTCCGTTTTAAATGCCGCAAAGCGTCCTGATGCCACAGGTATTTATAACTATTACCAAACTCCATCCTCTTTGTATACTTCTATGATTTCAAAAGTAGCTGGATACCCAATAAAAGCGGTTTTGTGGTATCAAGCCGAGGCAAATGCAACCTATTGGCAAAATTATAAAACCATTTTTAAAGGCTTAATTAAAGATTGGCGTACTCAATTTAACGAACCGACTTTACCTTGGTTGTTTGTACAACTGCCTTCCTTTGATCCAGGAGGAGATGCCACGAAAATGACTTGGGCTGAAATTCGTGATATTCAACTTCAGGTATGGAAAGAAGATGCAAATACCGGAATGGCAGTAGCCATCGACTTGGGTGAAGCCACTAATATTCATCCTACCGATAAACAAACTGTCGCTCAAAGAATTGTGCCAATCGCAAAATCATTAGTTTATGGGGAACAAATTACACACAAATCGCCCATTTATAAATCTCACAATGTTCAAGGCGCAGAAATGTTCTTAACTTTCGATAATGTGGGTAGTGGGCTAAAAGCTGTAAAAGCAATAACAGAATTTGAAATTGCAGGTGCTGACAAAGTGTATAAAACAGCAACAGCTACTCTCTTACCAGATAACCAGATAAAAATTTCTAGCACAACGGTTCCTAATCCAGTGTTTGCACGTTATGCATTTATAAATTTTCCAACAGTTTCTATTTTCACAACCGATGTATTGTCCTTGCCGTTATCGCCATTTAAAACTGAAAGTGGGGGAACGCTGAATAATCCAAATTTTGATCCGAATGCTACAACTTTGATGGTTTATCCGAATCCTACAAAGGGAGTGCTGCAAATTAAAAAGGTAGGCGATCCAAAAAAAATAGAGGTTTTCGATTTGAGAGGCGCAAGTGTTTACAAAGTAAAATTTACGGATAAAATTGACTTGTCTTTCTTAACCAAAGGGATTTATTTTATCAAAACGGATTTGAATCAAATAGTAAAAGTGATTATTGATAAATAATTCAACAAGAGTTTAACTAGAAAATGGAATTACTTCAATATGACAACTACTTGTTTTTGTAGGTTCTGTTTTTTTCAACTAATTTAAAGTAGAAACTTTACACCTTTATTGAAGATTCCCTAATATTTAATTGCCCATTAAGCACAATAGTTTGCACTTTGAAAGTGGCAGGATTTTCAATTTGTTCTATTAAAATTTTGGCGGCTTCACGTCCTATTTCTAAAGCGGGCTGTAAAACTGAAGTTAATGGCGGGTCGATAATTGCTCCCATTTTGGATTCTGTAAATCCTACGAATGCAATGTCTTCGGGAATTTTGAATCCTCTCTTTTTAAAAGCTTGCATCGCCCCAATAGCAGAAGGATCATTTGAAGCAAATATAGCATCGGGAGTTTTGCCGCTATCAATTATTTCATTGGCCACTCTTTTGCCATCTTCTATGCCAAATCCTGTGGGTATAATTTGTGCTTTCGATACGGTTAATTTGTGCTTAGTGTGCGCATCAATAAAACCTTTCATTCTGTCGTTTGTCAAGGAAAGGGACTCTTTTCCTTTAAGATGGTAAATGTTTTTATAGCCCTGATTAATCAGGTGTTCAGTAGCAAAAAATGCCCATTTATAATCGTTAAAAAGTATTTTTGAAGAAATTATTTCGTCACAAACTCGGTTGAAAAAAACAATTGGATATCCAGAATTAATTAAGTTTTGATAATAAATACTATTCTTAGTTTCACTGGATTGTGAAATGATGATTCCGTCAACCATACTGTCTTCTAGGGCTTTGACGTTTTTTAGTTCAGTTTCATAATTTTCGTTGGACTGCGTAATTAATACTTGATACCCCTTTTCAAATAAAATTTCTTGGGCTCCAATAATCACTTCTGGGAAGAAACTATTCAAAAATTCTGGAACCACAATTCCTATTGTCAAGGATCTTTTTTGCATTAATTTCTTAGCCATAGGGTTAGGGCGGTATCCCATTTCTTTGGCTGTTTTTAAAATTAAATTTTTCGTATCCATTTTGATGTCACTTTTATCATTAAAAGCACGAGAAACGGTGGCAATAGAAATATTTAATTTTTTGGCAATGTCTTTAATAGTTACGTAAATCATTTAGGATTCATTTTATACTAATACAAATATATTCTTTAATTTCTTTCAATAGTTTAATAAACACTTTATCTCAATCTTTAAACTGTAAATTATCTTCTAAATAAATTAAATCATAAGTTTATTCAAACAATTTAATTTTAACAAATAATTTACGTTTTCTTTATTTACGAAAACGTTACCGTTAATTATATTGCTTTCGTAAACGTTTCCGTAAACCTATTCTATAATTAATGAAATTTACAATAAAAAGGTGTTGTATTTTTACTTACTGTGATTTTTTTGTAAAAAATTAAATCTAACGCTTTAAAACAATCAAATTAAAAATGCTATAAATACGCCTCAATTATGAAAAATTTTACAACATATTGTATTGTTTTGTTAACCTTGTTTTGTTCTCCTCTTTTTGCACAAAACGCTGTTTTGGTTCAAAACCAAAAGCTTACCGTCACTAATTTAGGAGGCGATAATTATACTGTAGGCAGTAATGCCGAATTGCGAATTACCACTCCAACTACGGCTAATGGAAAAGTGGATTTGGTAAGCGATTCGGGTTGGCTTATTTTGGATGGTGTTTTACCGTCTCGTGCCAACCTTGTGCATTTGGGTTACATCTCCGTAAACGGACAAAAGGCAGTCATTAATGTAAATGTTCGAATCACTAATTATTTAAGAGGCTGTGTTATTATGCCTCATACACCTTCATTTGAAGCATTATCAATTTTTAAAGATGCCGCTTTTGCAGGTGATGAAATGAAATGTATTCCTTATAAATATTACAAAATCAAAGACTTAGGCAGTTTCGACAATACGGCTTCCTCCTTCAAACTCAAGAAGGGTTATATGGCCACTTTTGCACAAAATGAAAATGGAACAGGTTATAGCAAAGTATTTATAGCCGATAAGGATGATGTTGAAGTGAGCACCTTACAATCTGCGCTAAACAATGAAGTTTCTTTTGTTCGTGTTTTTCCTTGGCGATATACTGAAAAAAAGGGAATGGGCTGGAGTATCAATTCACCAATTCGTACTTTAAGAGGAAGTTGGTTCTATAATTGGGGAATAAGTACTACAGAAAGTGTGTTAGATATTGAGTTTGTTCCTTGCAAGTGGACTGCTTGGAATGATGTCGATGCACAATGGCAAACCATATTAAACAACAACACTTCAAGCCATCTTTTAGGTTTTAATGAACCAGATGGAGCAACACAGGCTAATATGTCTTTAGAACTGATGCTTAAACGCTGGCCAAAAATGCTGGAATCAGGAATGCGACTGGGTTCTCCCGCAAT
>JAYVIK010000006.1:0-19335 GCA_043770265.1 Flavobacterium sp.
CTCACCTCTTCCCATCCCGAACAGAGTAGTTAAGCCCGCCTGCGCAGATGGTACTGCAGTTATGTGGGAGAGTATGTCGTCGCCTTTCTTTAATCTGAAATCAGTTCAGATTCTTAAAAACCCTTCATCTATCGATGAGGGGTTTTTTGCTTTTATTTTTAGAAATAGTAAGATAAAATTTAGCTCGAACAGACTAGTATGCTCATCTGCGAAGATGGTACTGCAATTATGTGGGTGAGTATGTCGTCGCCTTTCTTTAATCTGAATTCGTTTCAGATTCTTAAAAACCCTTCATCTAACGAGAGGGCACTGAAAAACATCGCTTATTTTGATTAGCGTCGTTTTTTAGACAACAAGAAAACGCTTGTAACAGGATTTATATAATCCGTCACAATCGTTTTTGTTTTTAATATTGATTTTTAATGTTGGTTCGATAAGCCTATTTTGAGCTTATTAAGAGGCATTCTGAGCAACACAGTAGTAGACTACATTTTCCTATATTAATTTCAGTATTCTTTTCATATTTACGGCAAAAATTGCTATTGCTCCTTGCATTTGCATATTGGTAATACCATACGATATTGCTCTATTATAGCCATGTGCATTTTTCAACTCACTATTTTTCGCTTCTATTTTGTATCTGTTTTTTGTTTTTTCTTTGTAATAGTCGGTTTCTTGAAAGGCGATTTGTTCTTGATGTAAGTCTGATTTTATCGACACCGAATATGTTTTTGTCTTAGCTCCCTCTTTATAACAACCCTGCTTTAAAGGGCAAGACTTACATTTTTCTACATCAAAATAGTAGGTGTATACTTGATTCTTTCCAACGTTTTTTTTGCCTTGTTTAGATTTTCGTATTTCCATATGCCCTGCAGGATAAACAAATCTATCGACATCTTTATTGTAATCAAATTTATCATCCTCTTTTCTAGCCCCTTGTTCTATTGTAACATTTAGTCTGGCTACCACTTTAATATTTTGCTCATTTGTGAGTTTTAGATTTTCTTTTCCTGTATAAGCTCTATCTCCAATAATAGTGTCAGCATCGATTCCGTTTTCTTGACTAATTTTTAAAAGTTTAGGTAATTCTGGACCGTCTGTTTTTTCTCCAGATGTCACTATAGCTGCTGTAATGATACGTTCTTCGGTCATAGCCAAATGAGTCTTATAACCAAAGAAGGAACTCTCGGCTGATTTATGACCTATTTTTGCATCGGTATCTTTTGATAAAGTTAAATTTTCTTGAGTGTCTTCTACGGTTTCTTTTAACAGGTTTAATTTTTCTTTCACAGCAGGGATTGAACTTATAGATGGCTCATTTTCTATGTGTTTTTCTAACTCTTTGCAATATGCCAACTCCTTTTCTAAATCATTGTCGGTATTCTTTTGGGGTATACGTTCTTTGAATTGGTCATCAAAGGTATATACTGTTTTTCGTAGTAGTTTGGAACGTTCTCTAAGTACTTCGATTGCTAAAAATGGATTGGATCTTGATACAGTATGTGTGGCATCAACGATAATTGATCTGGAACGGATGATGCCTTTTTCGATAGCTATTTCTACCGTTGAGTTTATCAATAAGTTAAGTAAGTCGGTGTCTTTTAAACGTAGTTTTCTAAATTTTGTCAATGAACTAGGGTAAATAACATTGTCTTCTGGATTCATATCCAAAAAATATTTAAAAGACATATCATAACGTTATAGTTCCACTACATCAACATCGGAAACGGTGTAAATTGTTTTCAAAAGCAAATATTTGAACATACGAACGGGACTTTCTGCCATACGTCCATTATTGCTGCAGTATTTGTTTAACAATTTGTCATAATTAAAAGAAAAATCAATCAAATTATTAATTTTTCTTAAAAGATTATTCTCTGGAACTATTAAATCATACAACGAAGAATAATCGTTGAAATGCATTGTTTGTTGCTGTACTAACATTTAAAAACCATTAAAATTACAGCTAAACATACGAAAAAAGGAGCAGAAAAGCATCGTTATCTACTCCTTTTTTTAATGGTTTTTTTTGAAAAAAGACTTTTTCAGTGCCCTCCTAAAACGGAATGTGGTTTTTTAATTTTACTGTTTTTATAATTTTTCTTTTCTTGAACAACAGGATATTTTTGTATTAGAGACTTGAAGAAAATCTATTTCTAACTATAACGTAATCTCACAAAAACGTGTTTAATTCCTTTTTTATCCGATTCTCTTTCGTCAATTTCGAGAATATCAGTCAAGGATTTTAGCATTGGAGTGAGTTTCAAAAATCCATAATTCCTTGGGTCGAATTCTGGTTTTTTCTTCACAATGAGGTTTCCAACATCACCCAGAAACGCCCATCCATCTTCATCGCCAATAGCATCGAGAGTATCTTCAATAAGTTCTATAGTTTTGCTATCGATCTTGTTTGGAGTCGTGTCTTTTTGCTGCGCCAGTTCTCCACGAGAATTATCGGGAATCGGGTCTACAGGTTTTTTAGATTCAGCAACAGGAGTTGCAGCTGGTTTTGGAGATTTGCTTCTTCCGTTTGCGATTACTCGGGTTTTTTTGATGGCGCCGTCCAAGACTTCAATAAATACGAATCTGTCACAAGCTGCAATAAAGGCACTTGGTGTTTTCTTTTCTCCAATTCCAATAACTTTCATTCCGGATTCTCTCAAGCGAATAGCTAATCTTGTAAAATCACTATCACTAGAAACGATACAAAATCCATCTAATTTGTCAGAATATAATAAATCCATTGCATCAATAATTAAAGCTGAATCCGAAGAGTTTTTCCCAACGGTGTAACTGTATTGTTGAATGGGTGTGATGGCGTGTTCCAATAAAACCGATTTCCAGCCGCCAGCGTTGGGTTTGGTCCAATCTGCATATATTCTTTTTGTGGTTGGGGTTCCATATTTGGCAATTTCTTCCATCATTCCTTTTACGTTGCTGTATGGAACATTGTCGGCATCAATGAGGACGGCGAGTTTTAATTCTTTGGTATCTTGTGACATAGTTTATTTATTGATATTATTTTTTGGCTTTTGCCAAGATTTTAATTGATATGTTATCGATTAATACATCTTTGATAGCAGCTTCACCATTTTTTGTTGCAACTAATGCGTACGTTATTTTTGTGGTATCAATCGTAGATTCTGTATATACTTTTTCGGCATTTTGTGCTTTGTTTTCGTTCATGTAAAAACGATTAAACGGAAAATCTAGATAGATTTTGTTTTCGTTGTCATAGGCATCTATATAATTGATTTTTAGTTTTAAAAAAATCGAATTGTCTGTGGGTTCCGTTTTTGAAATTGATTTTATTTTTGCAAATCCATCATTAGAAGTTTCAATTATTGCAAAGATAGTTTCGTTGCTATTCCACTCTTTTAAATTTTTAACTTTTATTACGGATTCCTTAAATTTTAAGGTAATGTATTTTCCTCGAAAGGGATCGTTTGGATCGATTGGTTCGCATTGAAATTTAACTATTTTTCCTGAATTTAGAATATCTTCTTGATTGTAAATCATTTGAGAAGGGACAAATAATTGTGCCAATGCAACAAAAAGGAATAGTGTAATTATGATATTTCTATTTTTCATTTCTATTTCTTTTTTTCAACATTAAATAATTAGTAAAGAAAAATCCTAATCCCAATGATATAAATAGAAATCCTCGAACTATAAAGCTAAAGTCGGTATCAAAAAAACGACAGGTTATGAGTATGGTAATAATGAGTAATCCGAAATTTAAAATTTGTAAGTTGTTGAGTTGATTTCCTCTTTTTATTTCTAAAATTCCTATTGCTAGAACAATTCCATTGGCAATTATTGCAGCAAATTCGCCCATAAGAATTAAAAAAATATTTACTAGAAAAATAATTTCGACTAAGCCAAAGTTTTTGAAATTGGTTTGATTATTTTTTTTGTAAAATAAAACAGCAGCTATGATGGTTAGAAATGAAGCAATTATAAATTCTGGAGAAGTAAGCAAGGAAATTTCTTGTAATTTATTTTTGTGAAAATATTGCCAAAAACTTTTGAATGTATAGACAAAAAGTAGGCTGAGCGTTCCTAATTTTCCAATAATTTGAAAACTATTGAATTTGATTTTTTGATATTCGAAATACGAATTTTTACCAATGAAATAGTAAATAGCAAACAAACACATATAAGATAAATACAATAATTTTTCGTTTCCATCTCCAACAGAACCTAAGCTTATCATTAAAGATGTGACTATAAACCAATTGTGAAATAGGGTAAAATTACTTTGTCCTTTTGTGGTTAAAAGTTTGTAATAGTGAGGCAAAATCCCTAAAAATAAAATCCAAAAAAGATAGGTTTGCTCTTTGGGATAGGTGAAATAATTCGAATTGCAACAATAATAAGTGATACCGATGATGTATAAAAGTGAAACAATCGAAGTTCTTAACAAATACACTAAAGGCAAACTCAAAAGCATCCAAGTCAGAATGAACGAGTTTAAATCGCCAGAAATGTTATAGACTTGGGCAATTAGAGAGATGCTTGCTCCAATGCCAAAAAATACAAACACTGATGAACTTTCGAGCCAAACTGTATTTTCAGATTTTTTAAGAATGGTATAACCACAAAATAATTGCCCAATTAATAGCGGAAGAAACGAAATCATTGATTTAATAGTTTTGGATAAATCATCCCAATTGTGGGCAAGAATAAGAATTATGCCAAGTCCTGAAAGGATTGCGCCTAAAATGCCAAAAATTATAAATAGCTTACTCTGGCTTTCGTCGCCGTCTTTAGTGTAATATTCCTTTATTTTTTGGGCAGTTTCTTCAGTTATGACATTGGCTTTGAGTAAAGCGGGAAGTTCATTTAAAATATTATTGGACATACCATAGATTTTGTTAATCAAATATACAAAGTTTATTGTTAAATCAACTGCCTAGCCCTCATGGAAACGGCATCCTCTTACTTTTTTCTTTAAAAAGTAAAAGATACAGTGAACAGCAGGAATTGCTCCTAAAAATAAATTTGCTTTCGAGACCATAATAAATTTTAAATAATTAATTTTGCAACTTCAAAAAAAATTATAATACTTCACTATATTATGGTAAAAGATTTATTCGAAAGAATTCAAAACAATAAAGGACCATTAGGTAAATGGGCTTCACAAGCAGAAGGTTATTTTGTGTTTCCAAAATTAGAAGGAGATTTAGGACCAAGAATGAAATTTCAAGGAAAAGAGGTTTTAAACTGGAGTTTGAACGATTATTTAGGTCTAGCAAATCATCCCGAAGTACGTCAGGCCGATGCGGATGCAGCCTTAGAATATGGTGCGGCGTATCCAATGGGAGCCAGAATGATGAGTGGTCATACGAAATATCACGAACAATTAGAACAAGAATTGGCTACTTTTGTAATGAAAGAATCGGCTTATTTGTTGAATTTTGGATACCAAGGAATTATGTCAACCATTGATGCTTTGGTGACTAGAAATGATGTGATTGTTTATGATGTAGATGCGCACGCTTGTATTATTGACGGCGTTCGTTTGCATAGCGGAAAACGTTTTACGTACAAGCACAATGACATCGAAAGTATGGAGAAAAACTTGCAACGCGCTACAAAATTGGCTACGGAACAAGGAGGAGGAATTCTTTTTATTACTGAAGGTGTTTTTGGAATGCGTGGTCAACAAGGAAAGTTGAAAGAAATTGTAGCCATGAAACAAAAATACAATTTCCGCCTTTTGGTTGATGATGCACACGGTTTTGGAACTCTTGGAAAAACTGGTGCTGGAGCAGGTGAAGAACAAGGGGTACAAGACGATATTGATGTTTACTTTTCGACTTTTGCCAAATCAATGGCTAATATTGGTGCTTTTATAGCTGCCGACAAAGAAATTATTGATTATTTGAAATACAATTTGCGTTCGCAAATGTTTGCCAAAGCGTTGCCGATGATTCAAACCATTGGATCTTTGAAACGTTTACAATTGTTGCGAGATCATCCAGAATTGAAAGATAAACTTTGGGAGAATGTAAACGCATTGCAAGGTGGTTTGAGAAGTAAAGGATTTAATATTGGAGACACCAATACTTGCGTAACACCAGTTTATTTGGAAGGAAGTGTACCAGAAGCGATGGTTATGGTGAATGATTTGAGAGAGAATTATGGTATTTTCTTATCGATTGTGATTTATCCTGTGATTCCAAAAGGGATGATTTTATTGCGTGTAATTCCTACCGCTCCACATACATTAGATGACATTGCAGAAACGCTAACTGCTTTTGAAGCCATTCGTGAGAAATTAGTAAATGGAACGTATAAAGAAATTGCAAGCAGAACTAAAGTTGATTTGGACGCTTAATAATTAGTGTTCAGTGTTCAGTTTTTCAGTGTTCAGATTTCAAATTAACAATGTTTAAACATCTTCTCTCAAATTATACGGGGAATAAAAGTATTTTATAGAGCAATTAAGTTAAAAGTAATTTTTTCTTAATTGCTTTTTTGTTTCAAATTTTGGACAATATAAGTATAGATTAAAAAAGGTGTTCCCCTACAGAAAGTTTTAGAGTGGTTAGTCTAAGTTTTAAAAGGCCTATTAAACTTATAATTTTAAAAACCTAAAAAAAATGAGAACAATTATTAAATCGAAAAGCCTACTCCTGATGTAAAATCTTAGATGTTTTTTTTTATTTATGATTTGTAACCAAAAAACGATAACCAAGTCATACTTGTCGATAAAATCAAAATTATCTCAATTTCAAATTAGTCTTTTCTCAATTTATAATTGTATTTTTGCAGCGTTTTTGCAAACTATTAGCTTGCAATTTAACAAACCTGTCTAGCGACAGGTAGGCAACAACAACTACAACACCAATAAAATGAATCAAACTAAATATATTTTTGTCACAGGCGGAGTTACGTCTTCTTTAGGGAAGGGGATAATTGCGGCTTCATTGGCAAAATTATTACAAGCAAGAGGATATCGAACGACCATACAAAAGTTTGACCCCTACATTAACGTAGATCCAGGAACATTAAACCCTTACGAACACGGAGAATGTTATGTAACCGATGATGGAGCAGAAACAGATTTAGATTTAGGACATTACGAGCGTTTCCTGAATGTGCCAACTTCTCAGGCGAATAATGTGACCACTGGAAGAATTTACCTTTCGGTTATCGAAAAAGAACGAAGAGGCGAATTCCTAGGAAAAACAGTTCAAGTGGTGCCTCATATTACCAACGAAATCAAAGACAGAATGCAATTGCTTGGGAAGTCAGGCAATTTTGATATTGTAATCACAGAAATAGGTGGCACAGTAGGAGATATTGAATCCTTACCTTACATAGAATCGGTTCGTCAATTGGTTTGGGATTTGGGAGAACACAATGCAATAGTGATTCATTTAACTTTAGTTCCTTATTTGGCAGCAGCCGGAGAATTAAAAACAAAACCTACACAGCATTCGGTTAAAACGTTGATGGAAAGCGGTATCAAAGCTGATATTTTGGTTTGTAGAACTGAACATGAAATTTCGGATGATATTCGAAATAAATTAGCCTTGTTTTGCAATGTAAAAAGAGAGGCTGTTATTCAATCTATAGATGCTTCAACGATTTATGAAGTTCCAAACTTGATGCTCGAAGAAGGTCTTGATATTGTGGCTTTGAAAAAATTGGATTTACCTAAAAAAGCGGCTCCAGATTTAAGACATTGGAATACTTTTTTACGAAGATTAAAAAATCCAAAACATATTGTAAATATTGGTTTAATTGGTAAATATGTAGAATTGCAAGATTCTTATAAATCCATTTTGGAAGCATTCATTCACGCTGGAGCATCCAATGAAACTAAAGTAAACGTGGTTTCTATACATTCAGAATTTCTTGACGCTTCGGATGTAGCCGAAAAATTCGCTGGGCTAGATGGAATTCTTGTTGCTCCAGGTTTTGGAGGAAGAGGGATTGAAGGAAAAATTGAAGCCGTTCGTTATGCTCGTGAAAATAAAATACCGTTTTTAGGAATTTGTTTGGGAATGCAAATGGCGATTATCGAATATGCTAGAAATGTTCTAGGATATGCTGATGCTAATTCTACCGAGATGAATCCAGAAACATCACATCCTGTTGTGAATTTGATGGAAGAGCAAAAAAATATTACAGACAAAGGCGGAACAATGCGTCTAGGAGCTTGGAAATGTGATATAAAACCAAATACTTTAGCCTCTAAAATTTACGAGAAATCTACTATTTATGAGCGTCATCGCCATCGTTATGAATATAATAGTCAATATGTAACAGAATTGGAAAAAGCTGGACTAATAGCTTCAGGAGTAAATCCTGAAACTGGTTTGGTCGAAATTGTAGAATTAGAAAACCATCCTTTTTTCATTGGAGTGCAATACCATCCAGAGTATAAAAGTACAGTAGAAAACCCGCATCCACTTTTTGTGAATTTTGTGGCAGCAGTGGTTAAAGCAAAGAAGAAATAGTATTCAGTGGTCAGTTTTTAGTGGTCAGTTTAGTAATGAATAATAAGCAGTAAATAATAAATAAAGACGTTCCAGACTCGGCTCCCTTTCCTTCGGAGAGGGCTGGGGAGAGGATAAAAAATTAAAAATGGAAGAAAAAAAAATAGACCTCAATTCGATTATTGGTTTTGTATTGATTTTTGGAATCTTGATTTGGATCATATATCAAAACAAGCCATCGGAAGCAACTATAGCAGCTGAAAAAGCCAAAAAAGAATTAGTAGCCAAAGAATCTCAAGCTAAAGCAGTAGCGGCAAAACCGGTTACAACTCCAGCAGCAGCCGTAGCAGCCGACTCAACACAATTGGTTCAGTTGCAGAAAACCTTAGGTGGTTTTGCTTATTCTGCAACACTTCCGTCAGCAAAGGAAGGTTTTACCACTATTGAAAATGATAAAGTAATTCTTAAAATTGCCAATAAAGGAGGTTTTATCGTTGAAGCGACATTAAAAAATCAAGAGAAATTCAAAAAAGGTTCAGGACAATTGGTTCAATTAATCAAAGACAACAATGCCAATTTGAACATTCAATTGCAAACTAGTGAAAATCGAAATTTAAATACCAAAGATCTTTATTTCGAGCCTACCTTAACAAAAGCAGGAGCTGATAAAATCCTTTCAATGAAATTGAAGGCTGGTGCCAATGAATATTTGGAATACAAGTATATTTTGAAACCAAACGATTACATGATTGGTTTTGATGTTCGTTCTCAAGGTTTGAATAAAGTTTTGAATACTGCCAAACCATTAGATTTAGAATGGAGTTTAAAAACGTTCAGAAACGAAAAAAGTATTTCGTATGAAAACCGTTATACCGAAATTTATTTTCAATATGAAGAAGATAAAATAGATTATGTAGCTCAGGGTCAGGACAAGGAAGAAATTTCTACGAAAGCATCATTTGTTGCTTTCAAGCAGCACTTTTTCTCTACTATTTTATTGACCGACAAGCCTTTTGAAACAGCCAAATTGCAATCGAATAATTTGGTGAACGACGAAACAATTGATACTGTTTACACCAAACAACTTAAAGCAAATCTGCCTTTGGCGTTTAGTAATGGCGAATTAGATTATAAAATGAATTGGTATTTTGGACCATCAGATTATAAAACATTAAAGAAATATGATAAAAATCTGCAAAAAATTATTCCATTAGGTTGGGGGATTTTTGGCTGGATTAATATGTTTATTTTCATTCCATTATTTGGATTTTTAAGCTCCACTTTAGGGCTTTCTTTTGGAATTGCCATCATTATTTTTACGATCTTGATTAAAATTGCTATGTCGCCAATTACTTTTAAATCATTCTTGTCGCAAGCCAAAATGAAAGTATTGCGACCCGAAATCACTGAATTGGGAGAAAAATTCAAGAAAGACCCAATGAAGAAACAGCAGGAAACGATGAAGCTGTACAACAAAGCAGGAGTAAATCCTATGGCAGGTTGTATTCCGGCATTGATTCAAATTCCATTTATGTATGCTTCGTTCCAGTTTTTCCCATCAGCTTTTGAGTTGAGACAAAAAGGGTTTCTTTGGGCAGACGATTTATCTTCTTTCGATGAGATTATAAGATTGCCTTTCCATATTCCGTTGTACGGAGATCACATCAGTTTGTTTCCAATTCTGGCTTCGATTGCAATTTTCTTCTACATGAAAATGACTTCTGGCGACCAACAAATGGCAGCTCCTCAACAAGAAGGGATGCCCGATATGGCCAAGATGATGAAAATTATGATTTATGTTTCACCTATAATGATGTTGTTTTTCTTCAATAGTTATGGTGCTGGATTGAGTTTGTATAACTTTATTTCGAATTTGATTACCATTGGAATTATGATTGTCATCAAAAGATATTTCATTGATAGCGATAAAATTCACGCTCAAATTCAAGAAAACAAATTGAAGGAGCCGAAGAAACAAGGTAAGTTCCAACAAAAACTTCAGGAAGTTATGGAACAAGCCGAAGCTGAAAAGGCCAAAAAAGCTAAGAAATAAACATAAAAAAATCCCGTCTCGTTATTGAAAACGAGACGGGATTTTTTTTGGGATAAGGCCAAAGAGTTATTATAGATTTACTATTTTTTAGGATTGAAACTGAACACTAATCCTGAAACTTCGTGACTGAACACTGAACACTAATTGAACTGAACACTGACCACTAACTCTTCACTTCTTTATTGAAGTAAACCAAGTAGTAATACATTTGTTTTTCTTCGTCCCAACCTTTTTCTACATATTTTTCGGCACTTTCAGGATTGATAAAATCCATTTTGATTTGAATTTGAGTATCCAAGTTGATTACGTTTTTGATTGACTTTCTAGCATCCGAAACGGCAGCATTTGCAATTGGAAAAGTTGTTACGTCTTCGATGCTGTATTTCTCTCCTTTATCTACTTTGTAGTTTTTGAATTCTGGAATCAAGTCAGGATTGTCTAACACTTCATTCAAGAAATTGCTTTCTTCAAATTGGTCATTTTTGGCAAAATAATTTACCGAGCGATTCATAAACATTACTTCTTCTTTTTTGTCTTCGGCAGGAAAAACAACATCTTTCGCAAATCCTTGACAGAATTTTAAGTATTTTTTGGTAATGAAATTTTCGTCTTCAAAAGCATCAACCGAAAGGAAATGTTCCAACCAGTAACGAGCATCATAGCGGTTGCTGTCAATAGTCAGGATTTTATAACCTTCTTCTTTTTTGTAATTAAAAATGATACAACCTTTGTCCAATTTGCTCAGGTTGATTCCGTGTTGCAAAATCATTTCTAAGTTAGATTCTTTTTCTTCAAACTGCAAGAAATCCGATTGTAATTCGCTTTTGAAAATACCAATAGCATCAACCACATTGTTGTCAATATTGACATTGGTCAAATGCGTTACATAAACTTCTCCGTTTTTGATATGCGGATGATTTGATTGTTCGAATAAATGAGTCGTAATTTGTTTTGATACTTCGTGAATGTTATTAGGGTTTTCGAATATTTGAGTAGCCAATTTGAACATATCGTTGTATTCCAAATCAACTTCGTGCGCAAACTGAAAGTAGTTTTCTTCTTTTTCACGAAAGGGTTTAAAGAAATATTCTTTGATTAAAGGAACAATCTCATCGTTTAGATTAAAAGGTTTTTCAGATAAAAAAATCGCTTCATTGCGACTTTTGTTTCCCACTCGGTGAATGGATAATGTTTCGATGTGGGTGTTGAATAAGTTAATCATTATTTATGATATTATTTAAAAATTTGTTTAGAAATTTGTTTAGAAAATTAATTTGAAATCTATTTTTTATGTAGGAATATATTTAATTAAAAAAAATTAATCTATAAAAAAATCAGTAATATATTCCGAAAGTTATGATTATTGCTTTATTAAGAAATAGGTGAATTTCTACTAATGATAAGTTCATACGAAGTATTTACATTAGTTCAGATTTCGACCAATACCAATGTTAATAATATGGTTTTCAATACTCACATTTGGTCTTGCTATCCCAGCATTTGACAAATGTCTTAAACTATATCTTACATCTATGAAATACTTATTGTTATAAAATTTATGGGCTAAACCTACTGCCAATACATCTGAAAATATAAATCCTTTGGCTTGTCTGCTTACTTTTGTCTTTAGATAGTGGGGACCAGTTCCTAGAAAAGAATACACTGTAAGACTTTCTGAAATTTTTCTTGAAACATCAAAACTAACGTTTGCACCAATATCTGTATTTTGGTATTCAATACAAGGATTTGAAATGTAAAATTCACAAAATTTAACGCTATTATATTCTGCAGAAAACCTCAATGAATAAGATATTTTCTTTTTTATCGATAACTCTTTTTTAAATTCAAGAATATAAACGTTGGGTTTATAATAATAAGAGGCTTTTGTAAACAACCCCGTATTGAAACCATATCCATAATATAAAGCTATAGATTTATTTTTTTGAATACTTGTATTATCATTTTGTTGAGAATAGGACAAGGATGCACAAAAGATCAAAAAGATTAACTTATACTTCATTTAAAAATATTTTCTGGAGATTTATTTTAGGATAATAAATTTATAATCGTTTGGTACGGAATTACATTTTTTTAACTAATACTTTAACAATTATTCTGATTTATAAACAAAAAAGGTAAATAAAAATAGTAAAAGAACAATAAGTTTTAATTAAATCGTTTAAATTATAACAAAAAAATCAAAACGTTCTAGTTCCAGTTTTCTTCAAACCCGTAGTCTTCAAAACTATCGTCTCCTTCAAACATATCTAGGTCTTCTTCGTCAAGATCATCTTCAAATTCATTGTATTCTTCCTCTTCTTCCTCTGCGATAAAATGTTTTTCCATTGCTTCGGCTGGCATTTCACCTACAGAGAAAATAGTTTCGGGATAGGTATTTCCAGCAACAACTTCTTCGATAGCGGCTAGTTCTACTAGAAAAGTCCACATACTTATGAAATCATAAACATAAATTATTTTGGTATTTTCTTTGTTCAAAATATCCGAAAGCAAGTAATCGCTCATCGTTTTTTGTTCGCCCGGAATATCTCCTATGTCAAACATTGGAATTTCATCTTCTTGATTCCAAGTTTTGTCACAAGTGTAGAAAGAAGCCACTTCCATACCATCAAATCCAAAAGAATTGAAGATAGCGTTGTGTAAATCTTCTAAAGTATCTTCGGCAAGTATCGCAATATCTCTAAAAATGTCCTCTTCGGCATCGAGAATTACCCTGAATTTGTAAACCATAATCTTTGTTTTTATTGAAAGGCCAAAGGTAAAATTTAATTTTAGATTTTAGATTTTAGATTTCGGATTTGTTGAAAAGATTTTGTTTTCCAGATTTAGATACTGTAATCACATCAAAAAGAGCTTTAAATTTATATGTTTTAAGGAATTTATTTTATCATTATTTTAGATATTACTATAAATCAGTAAATAGAATTTAATTTTTGATTCTTGTTGATAATTTATGGTCTGAAAAAGTAGTGTGATGTTCAAGACCAATTACTGTAACTTTCCCTCCTTTGGCAGTATAGTTAGATTTAAATTGTTGTACGTTTTTCAAGACATCATCGTCAACTAACTTTGTTTTTGCAAAATCAATAGTTACATGCATTGCAGCGGGAATAGCCTCTAAACGACTTTTAATTCCTAAAAAATTACTAAAAATTGCAGACTCTTCAACTTCTATTAAATAGTCATTATTACAAGAAGATACTATAGCTGTAGCTTTGAATAATGATTTAATAGGTGCGCCATGGTACAGATGTATTATTATTTTTAACAGAATTCCACTGGCTATTCCTATTAGTAGGTCCTCGAAGAGTGTAAAAAAGATGGTTGTCAGGAAAATAGCTAATTGTTCTTTGCCAATTTTAAACGTATTGATAAACATTCTCGGATGGGTTAGTTTTATCCCTACCGTTATCAACATTGCAGCCAACGCTGCATTTGGAATTAATTCGAGAATAGGAGTAGCTAAAAGCAAAAAAATTAATATAAAAAACCCATGAAAAAAATTAGCCCAACGTGTTTTCGCCCCATTATTTACGTTGGAGGACGAACGTGCTACTTCTGAAATCATAGGCAATCCACCAAAAAAAGCTGCTAAAGTATTGCCAATTCCTATTGCAATTAAATCTTGATTCATGTTTGATTTTCTTTTATAAGGATCCATTAAATCAATTGCTTTTACGGTAAGTAAGGATTCAATTGATCCAACCAATGCAAACATTACGACATATTTAAAAAACAATCCCGTTTGTGCAAAACCATCAAAACTAACGTTAACATTAAGGTTTTCTGCTAAATTTCCAATTTTTACTAAAGCATAAGCTGGCTCAGTTTCCTTAAAATTCATAAGTAATTCGCTTGGAACAGCAAAAAGCAACACCAACAATGGGGCAGGAATCATTTTTATAGTTTTGTTTTTCAAGAAAGGCCAACCTAACAATATGGATAAACTTACAACACCTATAAAGGTGGCTTTTAGATCTAAATTAATAATAAAATTGGGTATGTTAGCTAACAAGTCTAATGGTCCTTTTCCTTTTGCTAAAATTGGATTGACGTTAAGTAAAACTGGAATTTGCTTCACAATTATAATAATTCCAATTGCAGCAAGCATTCCGTGAATGGCTGAAAGTGGAAAAAAATCAGCTAGCTTGCCTAATTTTAATAATCCAAAAAGAATTTGAATTAATCCCGCAATAACCATTGCGCCGAGGGCTAATTTCCATCCCAATATTGGGTCACCGTTTCCAAATTCAGCTACAGCTCCAGCTACAATAACTATTAATCCTGCGGCTGGTCCCTTTATCGTCAGTTTTGACCCCATGAATAAACTAACAATTAATCCACCAATAATTGCGGTTAATAGCCCCATAATTGGTGGAAAGTCGGATGCTTTTGCAATACCTAAACTTAATGGTAAAGCTAACAAAAACACTATGAATCCTGATATAGAATCTGTTTTGAAATTTTCTTTTAATCCTAAAATTCCATCCGAGGGTACCTCGTAGTTTTTATTTAATGCCATTTTTAATTTAAATATTTTTTTTGAGAATTGATATAGTGTTCATTAACTCAAATATAATTAGGTTTCAAAAAAAAATGAAATTGTTAAGTCGATGTTAAAAACTTTAATTTTTTTATTCGCAAAAGTATTAAATTGTTTTCGTAATCAATGGATTCAATTATTGAAAACAAAAATAATCATTGCTTTTGGCGAATAGATGCGTTTTTTTTTGTGATGAACCTAGTATAATTGTAAACACTATATTGAATTAATCAGCTACTAAAGCAGGTATGAGGCACTATAATCGAAAATGACAATAGATAATGATCGTAATTAATTTAAGTTAAAATTCTTGATTCAATTTCCGAATTACTTTCGCTGGATTTCCAACAGCTAATGAATTGTCAGGAATATCTTTTGTTACCACAGAACCAGCACCAATCACACAACCATTACCGATGGTTATTCCGGGGAGAATAACGGTATTTCCTCCTATCCAACAATCGTTTCCAATAGAAATGGGCAAAGCATTTTCGAATGTTTTTCTTAACTCGGCATCAAGTGGATGATTGGCTGTATAGATTTGAACTCCAGGTGCAAAAAACACATTGTCACCAATTGTAACTTTTGCACCATCTAAAATCACACAATTCACATTGAAATACACATTGTCGCCACAACTAATATTATACCCATAATCACAAAAAAATGGAGGTTCGATATACAAATTCGTCCCGGCATTCGGAATTAATTCTTGGATTATTTCTCTGGCTTTTTTAGTTATTCGATATTCAATGACGTTTAATCTGTGAAGTAGATTTTTTGCTTTTCGTCTGTCTTTTATCAAAACAGCATCGCCAGCTAAGTACTGTTCTCCCGCAATCATTTTTTCTTTTTCGGTTTTCATAAAGTTTAATTGGTCAATGTAAATATAATTGAAATAAAGGAAGAACACAATTCATCCTTTATTTTCTGCAATTCAGTCAGTATAAATTTTAATTTTTTTGTGGTCATGATATATTTGCTTCATCAAAAACCAAATATATGAAGCCATTTTTACTTACCACCGTTTTCTTATTCACCCTAATTTCATTTTCTCAAACAACGATTTCTGGGAAAATGGTGGACGATAAAAACCATCCAATTCCAAATGCTAATGTTTTTATTGATGGAAGCTATGATGGTGCAACATCAAATAATCTCGGAGAATTTAGTTTTACTACAACGACCGAAGGAAATCAGACTTTGGTCATTACTGCTTTGTCATTTGAATCAAAAAAATTGGCAATTGTAATGAATACATTCCAAAGTCAAACTATACTATTGAAACGTAATTTGACCGAATTAAATGAAGTGGTGATAACTGCCGGAATGCTTGAGGCTGGCGATAAATCAAGAGTTTCAGTTTTAAAACCATTAGATATTTTGACAACGGCAGGAAATCCAGGTGATATTGTTTCAGCTTTGCAGACTCTGCCAGGCACTCAAATTGTTGGCGAAAGTGGTAGATTGTTTGTTCGTGGAGGTGAAGCGAGCGAAACGCAAACTTTTATTGATGGCATTCGAGTAGTGCAACCCTTTCTTCAAACGACTAATAATGTTCCAACTCGAAGTACTTTTTCGCCTTTACTTTTCAAAGGAACTTCATTTTCAACTGGAGGATATTCAGCTGAATATGGTGAGGCACTTTCTAGTATTTTAGTGATGAATACCATTGATGCACCAGATTTAGATAAAACAGAAATTAGTGTAATGACTGTGGGTTTAGGTGTTGGAAATACAAAAAAATGGGATAATGATTCCTTTAGTATTAATGCCAGTTATTTGAATTTAGCACCTTATCAAGCTTTGATGCCGGATAACATCAATTGGATAAAACCTTATCAATCTATTGGTGGGGAAAGTGTATATAGACATTATTTTGATAAAGGATTGTTTAAATTTTATACCTCAATTACGGCAGCAAAACTTGATGTTGAACAAGACAACATTAATTTCCCAAACCAGTTGCGAACGACTAACAATAACACTAATTTTTACACCAATACTTCTTACAAAGGGAGATTTGGCGACAATTGGAAGGTTTTTGCAGGAATTAGCTATGGACACAGTCGCAATAAAGGCAGCTTTGATGTTATTGACTATGACGCTGCAGAGAATGCTATTCATTCTAAATTGACTTTCACAAAACCCATTTCGAAGGGTATAAAAACAAGTTTTGGTTTTGATTACTATTACACAAAATTCAACCAGAATGCGGCTAATTTTGATAGTGGTTATGATTCAAATATTGCAGCAATGTATTCTGAAACTGATATTTTGTTTTCCAAAAATCTGATTTCGAAAGTTGGGTTTAGATTTTCAAAAAACTATTTATTGAACGAAAGCTCCATTTCGCCTCGGCTAGCGTTAGCTTATAAAGTGGCAAAAAACAAACAGTTTTCCTTTGCTTATGGAAATTTTGACCAAACACCCATAAAAGAATATCTAGTATTTACAACCCAGTTGCAGTCTGAGAGAGCCCAGCATTACATTTTGAATTATGAATACAATAAGAACAAGCAAATTTTCAAGGCCGAATTATATTATAAAAATTATGATAATTTAGTCAAATATGATACACAAAATTTACAATATAATAGTAATTTCACTAATAGTGGAACTGGTTTTGCTAAGGGATTAGAATTGTTTTGGAGAGACAGTAAAAACATTAAAAACTTGGAATATTGGGTTTCCTATTCTTATATTAATTCCAAACGCGATTATCAAAATTTTCCAAAAGAAGTGACGCCAAGCTTTGTTGCCGATCATACGATGTCATTGGTTTCGAAATATTGGATTCAAAAATGGCGAACACAAATAGGAACAACTTATACTTTTGCATCGGGACGGCCGTATAATAATCCTAATTCATCTGATTTTATGAGCGGAAAAACCAAGACTTACAATAATTTTAGTGCAAATTGGGCCTATTTAATTTCACCACAAAAAATATTGTTTTTCTCCGTAACTAATGTTTTTGGTTTTGATAATGTTTTTGGTTATGATTATGCAAATAAACCCAGTTTGAATGGTGTATATCAAAGACAAGCAATTGTACCTGTCGCCGATAGATTTTTCTTTGTTGGTTTCTTTTGGACCTTGAGCAAGGATAAAAAAGTAAATCAGTTGGAGAATTTGTAGCCTTAAAATTTTTCAATACAATTCATCCTCAAAATTCAACAATTCAGTAAGAGTAAATTTCAAAACCGTTACAACCAACATACATTTGTACAAGAATTAATTAACCAAATAAAAACTAGAAATCATGACAAAAATTATTATCGCAATCGTATTATTTATCAGCAGTTTAGTCTCTGCACAAATTGTAAATCTTACAGTATCTATTTCAGGATTAAAAAGCAACACTGGTGCCGTTCTGGTAGGGCTTTACAATTCGGATGGTACATTTCTAAAAAAGTCATACAAAGGTGCTACGTCTGACATTAAAGCCAATGGTGCTACGGTTACTTTTTTAAATATTCCAAAAGGAGAATATGCTATATCAGCTTTTCATGACAAGAACAAAAACGGCAAATTAGACACTAATTTTATCGGAATTCCCAAAGAAGACTATGCCAGTTCTAATAATGCTAAAGGAGTAATGGGACCGCCAAAATACGAAGATGCTAAATTTGACCTTAAAAAAGATTTAAAAATAGATATAAAATTTAATAATTAAACAACCTTAAAATTAAAATTAAAATCAAAATGAAAAAGACAATCACGACAATCGCATTATTCTTAGTACTAGTAGTATCGGCTCAAGGGCAATTTGAGCAAGGAATGGGGAAAGCCTTCCAACTTTGGGGCGAAGGAAAAAACACCGAAGCATCGGCACTATTCGAAAGAATTGCGGCTGCCGAGAAAACCTCTTGGTTACCAAATTATTACGTTGCTTTTGTAAATACAACAACGGCCTTTAAAACAACAGATGTATCAAAAATGAATGAATTGTTGACCAAGGCGCAAAATGCCCTAGACATTGAATTGACTAAAAATCCGAATAATGTCGAACTTTTAATAGTTCAAGCAATGATTCATACAGCTCGAATTTCTGCAGATCCAATGACAAATGGAGCAAAGTTATCACCTGTAGTAATGCAATTGTACAGTAAAGCTCAAGCTATTGCTCCAGAAAATCCAAGAGCAATTTTCGGGAAAGCGGAATTTGAAATTGGAGCAGCACAATTTTGGGGAACAGATACCAAGCCATTGTGTGCTCAAATTGAAAAAGCTATCGGACTTTTTGCTACTTTTAAGCCTGAAAC
>JAYVIK010000007.1:0-2440 GCA_043770265.1 Flavobacterium sp.
ACCAGCATCAGAATTACCAGCTTCACCTTTTAGAACAGATTCTTGGATTGTGGGTAAGCAGTTTTTTTTAATTAATTACAATTAGATTTAAATCACCTATCATATAGAATAACACATCAATAAGAGCAAATACCTTAAAGAGATTGTTTTTAAAGGATTGTAAATTAAAAACTATTTACCATAAAATTTCATGAATACCATAAACTGCCTCAGATCAATTTTAATTTTGTTTATAGTATTTTTTGCCAATACAGCGATGGGGCAAAAGACATTTACTTGGAACGGTGCCAATTCCTCAAACTGGGCAACGGCCGCTAACTGGACTGTAGCCGGTTCTGGAGGCACGAGTACATATCCAGGGCAGTCGACTGCAACAGCTACAGATCTAGTTGTTATCAACAAAAATGATACTCCGAATGCACCTGTTATATCTGTTAGTCCGCCCAATGCTGTAACAAGAGTGACAATCAATAATGCTTTTGGAACTATTGCAGGTGCTACGTTAACTATCAATCCTGGTGCAACTTTAACTATTACCTCCGCAACGTCAACTGCCCTTGTATTAAATGGTGGTAATATGGTTAATAATGGAACTTTAACTATAAATAATTCAGCTGTTGGAACTAGTACTTTTGAGGCTAAAGGCATCACTTGTGGCAATCCTACTGTTCCACCAACAATAACTACTCCTGCCACTTATAGTTATTCAGGTACCGGCGCTTTGAACGTAAATCTTACTAATGCAAGTGCTTTTGCAAACAGCTCTGCTATTGCTGTCACGGCACTTAACGCATTTGCCACTTACAATTTTCTTTTTAACGGAACAACGACCTTTAACCTTAGTAGTACAAACGCAACTTTTGGTATTAGAGTAGGAGGAGGAACAGCAGCAGCATCTCCTTTAATTATAGGTGGGGCTGGATTTACTTTAAATAATAATGGCGGATTAATAGCTGCAGCAGCAAGTAGTACTGTTACCGTTAATTCAGGAACTACGCTAACCTTAAATAGTGCTACAGGAAATCTCAGTAATGGTTTGAGTTTAATTAATGGTAACACCTCGCTTCCAACAAATTTTACAAACAATGGTATTATTAATATTTTGGGGGAAACAGCTAGAAACGGAATAAATGTTAATATTAATACTGCCGACGCCTCAAACGATGTTAGGATTAATATACTAAATACAGGTACTATTAATGTTGACATCACAGCGATCACTGTAGCTACTGGAACTACTTTAGGTTATTCAGCATATAACGCAACCGCTGGATCAGCTACTTCTAGTACGGTTGCTGAAGCTGGTGTTGTTTTTACCAATAATGGCATACTTTCCTTAAAAAATTCTTCAAGTGGTACGGGACTTGGTTATGCAATATGGGGTTCATCCGCTGGTCAACGCACGAGAACAAATTTCACGAACAATGGTACTTTGAATATTGAAGGTACTACGAATAATGTCGGGCAAGGTTTTACGCTTACCAATAACGCTACAGTTAATTCAAATAGTACTTTGGCTGGTTTTACTGCTTTAAACAACAATAGTGCTGGAAGTATCAATTTTTCAAATTCGCCTGCTGTTTTTACGGTATTAACAGCCGCAACCGCAACCACTGGGGCAGTTTACAGAGATGCTAATTTAAATGTTTATACCGTAAATACTACCAAAATTGCTACAGTAGGCACCCAACTCCTAGCTTCAATAGATCCGATACGCACTATTCCTGCTACAGGAACTCTTAGTCGTTTTAGTGGCACAGGCGATGCAACAATAGCATACACGGCAATAGCTACTTTAGCAAATGCTATAACTTCACCCACTACAAATGCAGGTACTATTAATACTGGTAAAGGAGCCGGAGCAAGTTTAAGTAGTATATCAGGTACAACAACTACTACGGCTACAAGCGTAATTGCTCCTGGAGGTACAACAGAAAAGGGAATAGTAACTTTTTCTGCTGCGACACAAACCATTCTGGGTAAATTAAATCTTCAAGTATCAGGAAGTGCTACTGCGGGAGTTGATTTTGATCAAATTACCAATTCCGCCAGTAATGGAGGATTTGATATTACAGGCTCAACATTGGAAATCACCTCTTTATATACTCCCACCAACAGTGTGACAATTCCTTTAATTGTAGCGTCCGGATCGGGCACAATTTCCGGCTCTTTTGCAAGTGTTACTGGACTAACATCTGGCTGGACATTGTCTTATGCGTCACCAATATCAGTTAATTTAGTATATACTTTTGTTGTAATACCAACAATTTGGACTGGTGTAGCCAATAACGATTTTTTTAACGAGGCCAACTGGAGAGACTCAGTAACCAACGCAGTTCCAAATGCAAATACAATTAACCCAGGAACAGATATAAATTTACATTTACAAATCAATAGTGCTGCAACCACAATTACAAGTGGAGTAATACAATTTGGAACA
>JAYVIK010000008.1:0-2436 GCA_043770265.1 Flavobacterium sp.
TTACCAAAAAATCCGTAGTACACAAACTGGAAATTAAAAATCACCAATATGCTCTAAACACAGAAAGTTCGGGATGATTAGCTGCAACTTGGGTTAATGAACCTTAATGTCTTAATGGTTTGAAAAATAAGCTAAATATTCACACTATTTCCAGAAGAACCACCCTACTATTTTAATATTGCAAGTAGCTAAAAAAATTAACTATATTTTAATTGTTTCCCCTCAATATTAGTTGCAAATTTACGTATTCAATACAAACTTAAATTAGATTAGGAAAGGCTATTTTAACTCCTTCTTTATAAACGTTTAAACCCTAGTTTGTAAAATTTAATAAATACAATATGAAAATTGAAAAATTATGTAGCGAATTGAATGAGATTTTGCAAACTATCATTGACAGTGAATCAAAAATAGATGCAACTATCTCCAATATTCATCCAGAATACAGATTAAGTGCTAAGAATTTATGCCGGTATATACTCCTAAGAAGTTTCGATTTAAGAAAATATCATGCTAGTTTATCTGATTATGGAGTATCTTCTTTAGGCACTTCTGAAGGGTATGTTTATAGCAATCTTTATAGCGTAGTACGAAATTTAAAACTAATTCAAGGTCTCCCTGTTGACGAAAAGTCGAATATCGAAATTATTGGTTACGAACGAAGTACTGAATTAATAAAGAAAAATGCCAATAATTTATTTAATCCAGGAAGCAGAAGTAACTTTATTGAAATAATGGTCACGCTTCCTAACGAAGCAGCAGAGGATAAATCCATTATAGAAGAAATGGTCGCAAATGGTATGGAAATAGCCAGAATCAATTTGAGCCACGGAGATATTCATATTTGGAGAAAAATGGTGCAATTTATTAACGAAATTAAAAATGAAACCAAGCTTGAAT
The DNA here is from genome assembly GCA_043770265.1 of Flavobacterium sp. GTDB lineage: Bacteria > Bacteroidota > Bacteroidia > Flavobacteriales > Flavobacteriaceae > Flavobacterium. Next base: position 901 of record JAYVIK010000008.1, read on the forward strand.
TAAAAATATATATGGACTTATCGGGACCAAAATTAAGAACAGCTACTATTCAAATTCCCGAAAAAAAAGGAAAAGTGAAAAATGGAATTCCCATAAGAGAAGGAGAACATATTATTCTAACCAAAAGAAATACCTTAGGAAAGAAATCAAAGTTTAAGAAAAATGGTGTTCAGCTGAAAAAAGCAGAAATTGGGGTTATGCTTCCCGAAATAATTGAAGATGTCAAAATAAACGATGCCGTACTCTTTGATGATGGAATGATAAAATCCAAAGTAATTTCAAAAACAGATGAAGACATCGAATTATTAATTACCAATTGCTATAAATCGAAATTATCTTCTCAAAAAGGCATCAACCTTCCTGATACCAAATTGAACCTTCCCGCCCTAACGGTGAGCGATATGGAAAACTTGCCTTTTGTTTGTGAAAATGCCCATATTGTCGGCTATTCTTTTGTGAGAACGGCAGATGATGTTCGCTATTTATACGAACAATTAGACCTTTATAATGCTAAGGATTTAGGAGTTGTTTTTAAAATTGAAAACAAAGAGGCTTTCGAAAATATTCCTTTTATCCTACTCGAAGGGATGAAAAGAGACAAAATAGGGGTTATGATAGCAAGAGGTGATTTGGCCGTTGAAATTGGTTTCGAAAGAATCTCAGAAGTTCAAAATCAAATTCTTTGGCTTTGTGAGGCAGCACATATTCCGGTGATTTGGGCTACTCAAGTACTCGAAAATTTAGCCAAAACCGGAATTCCAACGCGAGCCGAAATTAGTGATGTAGTCCAGGGAGTTCAAGCAGAATGCATCATGCTAAATAAAGGGCCTTATATAAATGATGCTATCAAAATGCTCAAAAATATTTTGATTAGGATGGAAGCACATTCATTCAAAAAAAAGAACTCACTTAGAGCTTTGAACATCGCTAAAAATTCAGTGAATCAATTATTAGGTGAAATAAACACAAGGTCGAAAAAATAACTCTTGTTGATTTTTCCGTTTTTAATTCTATTTTAATCTTTCTAAACGATTTCTGACTTTCGTATTTCTGAATTGAAATTTAGCAGGGCATTCGCGATTAAAATTTTCAGAAACGACCCGAGCTAGCGAACGGGCGAAGCAATTGCACGAATTAGCACAAATTGTATTAATGCCGATTATGTATTCAATATAGTCCAATAAAAATTGGACTATTTTAAAAATTCATTTGGTATAATTTTTAAAATTGAATTACACTAATTTTAGTTGTTTTAAAATTCGTCCAATCAAAACAGATTGAAATCTGTGTAAATTTGTGAAATTTTTGTCAACTTTTTTTAAAAGCTAATGCCGTGGAAATTTAGCCTCAGGGCATTCGCTTTTAAAAAAAGAAAAAAAAGTTAGCCACGAATTACACCAATTATCGCTAATTTCTATCAAATTTAAAATTGAATTACACTAATTTTATTTCTTTCTAAGAATTCGTGTTATTAAAAACATTTCTAATTCGTGTTTATTAGTGTAATTCGTGGCGGAAATTTTTAAAAGCGAATGC
>JAYVIK010000009.1:0-2433 GCA_043770265.1 Flavobacterium sp.
CATCCAAGGCAAATTATTGATTCGGTTTTCGAAAGCAATAAAAATATTCTTAATCATTTTCTCCGCTTTGACTTTGGCTTCAGCCGGAAATTTTTTCTCCACATATAGTTTTCCCAATGCTTCGCCAGTAGCACCATTAATTACTTGCAAAGCTCTTTCGTTGAGTGGCATTTGTTTTACTGCTCCGGTTAGGGTTTTGCCATAAAACTCCCAGTTAGCGGTTTCAAGAGAAGTTGATAATCTTCCTGATGATCTACTTAATAAAGTCCAACGCATATAGGCTTTCCAGTCTTCAACTTTGTTTTCTTTGAATATAGTTTCTAGAGCTGCCATGTATTTAGGCTGGGAAACAATCAGCGAATCTGCTTTGGTCAAACCAATTTTTGTTAAATAGTTTTTCCAATCTATAGAAGGAGTCAATTTTTGCAAATCAGCAACCGTCATCGGATTGTATGATTTTCTTCGGTCTCTTCTTTCCACTCTGTCAAATCTTGGTTTTGACATTGCGATTTCTAATGCCAAAATTTTATCGGCGTCTGCTTTTGCTTGAGCTGGATTTTCGCCTAAAAACTGCAACATTTTAGTCACGTGCAAAACATATTTATCTCGCTTTTCTTTAGAATCCTTGTCGTCAGAAACATAATAATCACGATCTGGCAAACCTACGCTTCCAGGTCCAAGATTTATAACATTTCTATTACTGTTCTTAGCATCTGAACCAATACCAACGCCAAAAAACCCAATGCCACCAATGGGATCCATTTCAATCATTAAAGCCTCTAAATCCTTGGTGTTTTTTACAGCATTTATTTTGGCTAGATAAGGTTTCAAAGGCGACAATCCCTTTTTGTTTCTACCTATCGTATCCATGATGGTTTTGTACAAATTGATGGCTTTGCCTTGATCTGTATTGGATTTATATTTAGGATTTTTTGAGGCTTCCGCCAAAATTTCTAAAGCATCATTATCCGTTTTTTTACGCAATTCATTGAAGCTTCCCCAAGTGGTTTTGTCGGCAGGAATTTCGGTTTTATCCAACCAACTTCCGTTTACGAATCTGAAAAAGTTGTCGTTTGGCTTAGTATTTGTATCCATATAGGAAAGATTGATTCCCGGCTCTTGCTTTACAGGAGCATTTTGAGCGTTGATTGTTGTACATCCGATTATTGCGGGAAAAACAAAAATCAGTTGTTTTTTAAAATTTATTTTCATATTTTTTTGCGAATTAGTTAGTGCTGTAAAACTATTCATAATATTCAAACTATATTATAAACATTTGTTAAAAAAATTTATTTGTATTTTATATAGAAACCTACGTTTCGTATTTTTGCCCAAATAAAATTTATGAGATCCTTTTTTTATCAATATCGAAAATTCTTTGGAGTACTATTGGTGTTTTCCATCATAACGATTTCCTTTTTTTATAGCGCATTAAAACCCAAGAAATCGCTGCCTATTTTCAATCCTTCGGATGTAAATCCTGAATTGGTGGATTCTACAGTGCAATACATCAGCAAATACCATACGATTGCCGATTTTTCGTTTACCAATCAAAACGGAGAAATCATTAACCAAAAAGACTATGTAGGTAAAATTTATGTAGCCGATTTTTTCTTCACCACTTGCAAATCGATTTGCCCAAAAATGACAACAAATCTCGTCGATGTGCAAAAAGCATTTCTAGACAATCCAAAGATAAAATTGCTCTCCTTTACCGTGATGCCTGACATTGACAGCGTTTCGGTATTGAAGGAATATGCCAAAATAAACGGCGTGATTGACTCCAAATGGAACTTAGTCACCGGCGACAAAAAAACGATTTATACCATGGCACGAAAATCCTATTTGGCCGTAAAACAAGGAAAACCCGAAGAACAATACGATATGGTTCACACCGAAAATTTTGTGCTTATTGACTCCAAAAAACGAGTTCGTGGTTTTTATGACGGAACAAAAAAAGAAGAAATTCAAAAACTGATTGAAGACATCAATTGGCTTTTGGAGGATGAGAAAAAGTAAATACCGATTATCAATATACAGTAGTCCAATAATCCCGATAGCTATCGGGAGCACCAAATATATTGTCTAACGACGTATAAATTTAAAATGATTAGTCCATTTTAAAATTACAATTGGAATAATTTGGTATATGCATCAAAAAATGCATCCTACTGAAAATTGGACTTTACTAATTTTTTATGGATTGGCTAAATTGATTATTTCAGTCAATTCAAAGTAAGTAGGGATTATACTTTTTACAAATCAAGTTTTATAGTCCTATTTTTTAATAATTTTTGATTGTAAAACCCTATTTGGCCGCATTATCTTAAATAAAAAGGTAATGTGGTCAAAAATAGTTGGTAATTTTTCATTTTAGATTCGTTAAATTACCTCCGTCAAATTGAAGAGGACATTGGCTCTGCTGAGGAGCAA
>JAYVIK010000010.1:0-19234 GCA_043770265.1 Flavobacterium sp.
AATTGCAGAACTAAGGATATAGTTCAGATGGATAGAGCATCCCGATTTTTAATCGGGACGGTCGAAGGTTCGAATCCTTCTGCCTTCACAAAAACCAATCGATTGAGTGGTTTTTTTGTTTAATATGTTCTTTTAAAATTTAACTTAATCTTTTTTTTTGATTACTTTTTTCAATTGAAATATCCCATTTTTTTCTATTTTTAACCAAAATAAAAATTATGTCTTCCTCTATCAAATCCGTCTTTCTTTTTTGTGCGATTCTGAGTTTGTTTTCCTGTAAATCACAAAATATAGCTACCAATGATAAAAAGGAAGCAATAGTAAATGACACCACATTTGTGAATTTGAAAGACTACAGCAAAGACTTTGTTTATGATATGAAATATGCCACTTCAGATAATTTTTTAAAGGCAAAAGTGTATGATTGTGCTGAATGTTTTTTGCGATTAAAAACTGTAAAAGCAATGCTAAATGCCAATACCGAATTTATGAAAAAAGGCTATAAAATCAAGATCTTCGATTGCTATCGCCCTTTAGATATTCAAAAAATAATGTGGGAAATAGTTCCAAATCCCGAGTATGTAGCCAATCCTAGCAAAGGTTCTATTCACAACCGAGGTGGTGCCGTCGATATAACTTTAGTCGATTCAACTGGAAAAGAACTTGATATGGGAACCACTTTCGACTTTTTTGGCATTGAAGCCAGCCATAATTATCAAAATATTTCTCAGGAAATAAAATCCAATAGAGTATTATTGAAAACCATAATGATTCAAAATGGATTCAACTCATTTGACTCAGAATGGTGGCATTATAATTTGAAATCGGCATTGAATGATAACGTTTCAAATGCCAAATGGGAATGTGATTAATTATTGAATACAGTGCAAATAATTGATAAAGTAGTTTTCAGGTTCGTAAACTTTTGTATCTAGTTCAGATGTAAATTGTTTACGGAAAACATAATCATCTATATCAGTCAAATATTTGATTCGCAATAAATTGGCAGGAGAACTTTTCAAATCTTCTAAAGTACCTTTTATAAACATAAAATTACCCACCAAAAGTCGATTATCAAACCCCTCGTTATCTCTAATCATTGTACCACAATTCTCACTGTCTACGTGAAATAAAGTTATAATTTTTCCGTTATCCAATTGAAAAAATAATTTTGAATTTTTGTCGAAACAATTCGCTTTTATGAATTCTTTGCTTTTTTGTATCAACTGAACATTCAAAGTAGGAGTACCATCTGTCAAAGCCAATGAAAAAAAGATATAACTTTTGTTTCCAGCGAAATTTTTTTCATAAATCATATATTCTTTGGTCAATTTATAAGTACCTAACGAATCTTTCACATCTACGCTATATTCACAATTTTTTTGGGCAAATAAAGTGCCACTTATCAAGAAAAAAAATACTAGTACAGCTTGTTTCATTTTATTAAATTTTTGTGCAAATTAAAACTATTTTATTGTCATTTTCATCAGTTGTAAAAAAACAATATTGATTTCCTCCTTCTTTTATTTTCCATTTTTTGCGAATGCTTTCTACCGTTTCTGGAAAATTTCGGGTGGTGATATTGGTTTGTTGTCCCTCAAGAAAATTTTTCATCGCATTTTTATGAAAGGGAATGCTATTTTCAATTTTGAAAATCCTACCGGGGAAAGAAATTAGTTCTGAGTTGGTGTATAAATGCGAATGTTTGTGTAGTTTTTTTAACTTATAAAACGTGCCTACTTCGTCAAATCCGCCCGATTTCATTATGGCGCTGTTGGGTTCGTATAGGTACTTTTCGGGTAAACCATATTCAGGAATTTTAGGATTTTCATCCCAAACAAATTCGAAAATATCCTGTTTTTCTTTTATAATATTGATGGTTTTAATGGTGGTTTTTTCCGTAAAATGGTGATGCAATTCCCATAATAATTCCTTGACTTCGTTTTCGAGAGCTACAATATGGATGGTTTTGACGTTTCTCAATTCAGATAATCCAGCCGTAATATCGAGCAGTGGCGCTGTTTTTATTAGAATTTGATCTGAATAATTGAATAAAAAATCGAGATGTTCAGGAACATTAGGCAAACAATCTTGGAGCATAAAAACTTTGCCTTTAGCATCATTTCTTCTGGAAGGATCAATATAAATCCAATCGAATTTGGAGTTCAATTGGGTCAAAATTGCTAAACTATCTCCGGAATGACAACTGATGTTGTTTACATTTAATTGTTCGAAATTGTGTTTTACAATTTGGGAAAGTTCAGGATTTATTTCGCAATGCGTTACCTTTTTTATCTTTTTTGCAAAATAAAAATCATCGACTCCAAAACCTCCAGTTAAATCGATAAGATTTTCTCCAAAAACCAGTTCAGATTTGTAGGAAGCTGTTTTTTCAGATGAAGTTTGCTCAACCGATATTTTGCTGGGATAAATGATATTTTTTGCAGCAAACCAATGGGGTAATTTCTCTTTCGATTTGGTTTTAGCTTCAATTTGATTTAATATAGAAATCCAATCAACTTCCAGAAATGGATTTTTTTTCAAAGCCAATTTTGAGATAGATGCATCAATATTGGCATTGATAAATTGTTGAATTTCAGGATTTAATAGCTTTAAATCCAAGATTAGATATTTTTAGTAAGTAATTGAATTAATGCGTTTTCTGGGAAAAATTCTTTTCCAATTACCTTTAAAATGGTATATAAAGGAACGGCGATAATCATTCCTAAAATTCCCGATAGAAATCCTGCAATAAGGATAACGAGGAAGATTTCGAGTGGATGAGAACTCACACTTTTGGAAAAAATAATGGGTTGCGATAAGTTATTGTCGATTACTTGAACAATCCAAAAACCAATTAAAACATAGATTGTAGTAGGTAATATTACAGTTTGAAAATCAGAGCCTAAATTACTTAACATCGTAAGAACAGCTGCCAAAATGGATGCGATTAGCGGGCCAATATAGGGTACAATATTCAAAACTGCGCATAAAAAAGCGATAATTAAAAAGTTGGGAATTCCAAAGATTAATAACACAATTACATATAAAATGAAAACAATAAATAATTGGAGTAATAACCCAATAAAATAGCGAGAAAGTAAATGATTTATTTTGTGTGCTGAATTCAAAATTTGTTCTTCGTGTGTGTCTGGAATCAGTTTTTTCGCTCCAACGATGAACAGTAATCGGTCTTTGAGAAAGAAAAAAGTAATAAATAAAACGGATGCTAATCCCATTCCAAAACTTCCAATTGTACCCAAAATGCTATTTAAAAAATTGGGAATAAAATTGAAATTTAATTTCGAAGTAACATTGGCTTCTTTGAACATTTGATCTGAATCGATATTATGACTCTCTAAAAATGCAACGACTTGTTCGGATAGCAGAGTAATATTTTTTTCGATTTCGGCAGTTTTTAATAAAGATAAATTTTCTCCTTGCGAAGAAATCAAAGGAATAAACATCAATACAAAACCAGCAATAAACATCACAAAAATAACTAAAGTTGTAATTGTTGCTAAAGTGTGTTTGAATTTCAATCTATTTTTGAAGAAATCAAGAATAGGATTTCCTATCAAAGTTAGAATTAAAGCCACCACGAGATAGATTAAAACCGATTGGATTAGATATAAGAAATAGAGCGATACTAGAGTTAAAACGATATATCCAATTGCTCTTAATATTCCATTTGCAATAATTTTTGATGTCATCATTTTTATTTATTTTGAAGTTAAAGATACTATTATTACTTTATTTCTAAAGATGTCAATTATTGAAAATGTAATTCAAAATGTTGGCTCCCATTTTCAAAGCTTTTTCGCGAACTTCCATAGGGTCGTTATTTACCTCGGCATCTTCCCAACCGTCACCTAAATCACATTCGTAAGTATAAAGCAAAACCAATCTGTTTTCGACAAAAACACCAAAAGCTTGAGGACGTTTTCCATCGTGTTCGTGAATTTTGGGTAATCCACTAGCAAATAAATAGGGTTTTTGAAAAATGGGATGATTAACAGGAATTTCTACTAAATGGGTATTGGGAAATATTTTTTTTATTTCTTTTCGGATGTATTCATTCATTCCGTAATTATCATCAATGTGAAGAAATCCTCCAGAATTTAGATAATTCCTTAGATTACTGACATCGGCATCGCTAAAAACCACATTGCCGTGACCAGTCATGTGTACAAATGGATAAGAAAATAAATCAGGACTGCTCGGAGTTACAGTGGCTGGTTTTGATTTTATCTTAGTGTTAATATTGGCGTTGCAATATTGTATCAAATTGGGTAAAGATGTAGGATTTGCATACCAATCCCCTCCACCACTGTATTTTACCAAGGCAATTTCTTGGGAAAAAGAAGCGAAAGAAATTAATAGTAATAGATATAATATTTTTTTCATAACCATCTGAAATCAAAATTCGTTAATCTTCAATCACTATTCAAAGTCGATTCTTTAAGAATTCATTCGTCACTTCGAGTGATTTTGAATTGTAATGCGATAGCTTTACTATTCAAAATAGTATCGAGAAGCTTCATTGTTATGGTTCTCGATACATCCCGATAAAAATCGGGACACTCGAACTGACGAGCCATTATTCATTCGCAAAAACAACACTATGACAAGCCACAATAGCAGCCGTTTCTGTTCGCAATCTTGTATTTCCTAATGAAACTGGAATGTAATTATTTTCTAATGCCAATGCAATTTCTTTTTCTGAGAAATCGCCTTCTGGACCGATGAGTAAAGTAACATTTTCGCCCGGTTTCAAAACCGATTTCAGTGTCTTTTTATCGGTTTCATCGCAATGAGCAATGAGTTGTAAACCTTCATTTTTACACTTTATAAATTCCTTGAAACTGATGGCTTCGTTGAGTTTTGGTAGAAATAAAACATTGGATTGTTTCATTGCAGTCAATAGAATTTTCTCAAAACGTTCTTTGTTGACCACTTTTCGTTCCGAACGATCACAAATAATGGGTGTGATTTCGTGAATACCAATTTCGGTTGCTTTTTCTAAAAACCATTCGTAGCGATCATTCATTTTAGTAGGCGCAACAGCCAAATGCAATTGAAATTTTGAAGGTTCCGTTTTTTCGATAGAAAGAATTTTTACCGTGCATTTATTGTCTGATGCTAAAGTAATTTCGGTTTCAAATAATAGTCCTAAGCCATTAGTAACAAATAAAATATCAGTATCTTTTTTGCGTAATACTTTAATGATATGTTTGCTTTCTTCTTTGTCAAAAGAAAAGTTTTCGGTGGTTTCGTCAATTGTTGGATTATAGAATAATTGCATAGTTTAGAATTGAATTCGTGCTTTGGAAACCACAGACGAAGTTTCGAAATTTTGCGATAAAAACTTTTGATAACCTACAATTCCAATCATTGCAGCATTATCGGTGGTGTATTCAAATTTTGGAATGTAGGTTTTCCAACCGTATTTATTTTCGGTTGATTTCAAAGTATTTCGAATTCCAGAATTGGCCGAAACGCCTCCGCCAATTGCGATATGCGTGATGCCAGTTGCTGCAACCGCCAATTTCAATTTGTCCATCAAAATTTCTATAATGGTATGTTGGATAGAAGCACAAATATCATTCAGGTTTTCATCGATAAAATTGGGGTTTTCCAATTTTTTCTTTTGGATAAAATACAAAATGGCTGTTTTCAAACCCGAAAAACTGAAGTCCAATCCGGGAACTTTTGGTTTGGTAAAGGCAAAGGCTTTTGGATCTCCGAGATTCGCATATTTATCGACCAAAGGACCGCCAGGATATGGAAGTCCTAATATTTTAGCACTTTTATCGAAAGCTTCGCCAACAGCATCATCAGTAGTTTCACCAATAATTTCCATATCGAAAAAATCGTTTACTTTCACAATTTGAGTATGTCCGCCAGAAATGGTCAATGCTAAAAACGGAAATATAGGTTTGTCGAATCCATCTTCGTCAATAAAATGTGCCAAAATATGTGCTTGCATATGATTTACGGCAATCAATGGAATGTTTAAAGCCAAAGACAATGATTTGGCAAATGAACTTCCTACCAGCAATGACCCCATCAATCCTGGACCTTGTGTAAAAGCAATTGCGGATAGTTGTTCTTTTTTTATATTTGCTTTGCGTAGCGCTGCATCAATCACAGGAACAATGTTTTGTTGGTGAGCACGAGAGGCCAATTCTGGAACTACACCTCCGTATTGATTGTGTATCAATTGATTAGCCACAACATTCGATAATACTTTATTATTATGTAAAACCGCAGCAGCAGTGTCATCGCAAGAACTTTCGATAGCAAGAATAAAAACCTCGGAATTTTGCATAAAAAGGCACTAATTTTGAATTATATTTGACAATCCGTAAAAAAACTTTATGGAGATGTCAAAATTAAAGAATTTTTATCAAAGAGACTTTCTTTAGTTAGGCAAATTAAAATTTTTGAGTAAATTAAAACCAAGATACGTATCAAAAAATTTATTAAAATAGTATTACGAACCTTTCTTGGACTGATCCTGCTAGTTTTGCTACTTGGTATTCTATTGACATTGCCATTTGTTCAAACTAAAATTGGGAATTATGTGACCAATACGCTCAACGAAAAATATAAGATTAGTATTAATGTTGAGGAAGTTTCTTTGACTGTTTTTGGTGGAATGAAATTGAAAAATGTTTTGATTCTAGATCATCGTAAAGACACCTTAATTTCTGCCAACCGAATAAAAACCAATATTTTAGACTGGAGTAAAATAGTAGATGGCGATTTGATTTTTGGTGATATTGCTGCCGATGGTTTATATTTTAATATGAAAACCTATAAAAAAGAAAAAGAATCCAATCTTGATAAATTTGTAGCTGCATTTGATTCCAAAACACAACCATCAACAAAAAAATTTCTTTTAACAGCCTCCAAAGTAAAAATCACAAATGGACATTACAGTCTTATTGATGAAAACAGAGCTAATCCTACAGATGTCGATTTTACTAAAGTTAATATCTCAGGTACTGCTTTGAAAATTTATGGGCCAGAGGTAACTACGACTATCAATTCCTTATCATTAAAGGATCATCGAGGCATATTTGTAGAAGATTTAAGTACAAAATTTACCTATACCAAGAAACATATCAAACTTGAAAATCTTGATTTGAAAACCAAAGAATCCAAGTTGATAGGCTCGGTGGTGATGAATTACGAGATTGAAGATTTTGCCAATTTTACCGATAAAGTCGAATTTGATATTAAACTCGAAAAGTCAACTTTGGCATCCAACGATATTCGTGGTTTTTATGATGAATTGGGTAAAAATCAACTATTCAAAATCAAAGGGAGAATAAAAGGTCCATTGAATAATTTGGTACTTACAAATTTAAAATTAGTTGATTCTAAAAATTCTCAAATAATAGGCACAATCAACTTCAAAAATCTTTTTCCGAGTAAAGGAAAGGAATTTTATATGAAGGGTAGATTTGCCAAACTTTCTACAAATTATGACGATTTGGTCACCATTTTGCCCAATGTTTTAGGAAAGACACTTCCCCCTATTTTAAAAAAATTAGGAACTATCAATTTGGTTGGTAAGGCAGAAGTAACGACTACATCTTTGGATGCTAATTTTGTTATGACATCACAAATTGGGAATGTAAAATCGGATTTAAGGATTAATAATATGAATCGATCAGACCAAGCCACCTACACTGGGAATGTTGTCTTGGATAATTTTGATATTGGAGCATTTATTGATAGAAAGGACATTGGAAAAGTAAGTTTAAATCTTGATGTTGATGGGAAAGGATTTTCTGAAAAATATTTGAATACTGCCATAGAAGGAAGCGTTTCGCAAATGGATTACAATAACTACACCTATAATAATGTAGTTTTAAACGGAAATTTTAAAAGCGGACTTTATAAAGGTCAGGTTTCGGTAAACGACCCAAATTTGAATATGAATTTTGATGGATTGGTCGATTTGAGTAAAAAAGAATCTAGGTATGATTTTAATATCAATGTGGAAAATGCCAATTTGAAAAAATTAAATTTCATCAAAGATTCCATTTCCAAATTCAAAGGAGATTTGATTGTGAATTTATCTGGAAATACCATAGACAATCTAAAGGGAGATGTGTTTATTAACAAAACCACCTATCAGAACACTAAAGCAACCTATGTTTTAGATGATTTTCTTGTGAACTCCTCATTTGATCAGGAACAAATTAGAACAATTTCATTCAATTCTTTAGATATAGTCAAAGGTGAAATTGTAGGGAAATATCAGTTCAATCAATTGCAAAATTTAGTTACCAACTCTCTTGGCAGTCTTTATGCAAATTACCGTCCTATCAAAGTTAAAAAAGGACAATTTTTAAAATTTAATTTTATAATTTTCAGTAAAATAATTGAAATCTTTTATCCAGAAATTTCAATAGCTACCAATACGATTGTTAAAGGGAGCATCAACTCGGATGATCAAGAATTTAAACTCAATTTCAATTCGCCTAAGATTACAGCTTCGGGTAATACTTTTGATAATATCAGGATAAAAGTAGACAATAAAAATCCGCTTTATAATGCTTTTATCGAATTGGACAGCATTAAAACAAAACTGTATGACATTCGAGATTTTAGTCTGATCAATGTAACTATGAAAGATACATTGTTTTTTAGAACAGAGTTCAAAGGCGGTATAAAAGGTCAAGATTATTTCAATCTGAATTTGTATCATACCATAAATAAGGACAATAATAATGTCGTTGGAATTCATAAATCGGAAGTAAAACTCAAGGATTATTTGTGGTTTTTGAATGAAAAAGAAACACCTAACAATCAAATAGTATTCGATAAATCTTTCGAAATTTTCAATTTTGATAATTTAATACTAACTCACGAAGATCAGGATATTACTTTTATGGGAGACATAAAAGGGGATTCATATAAGGATTTAAAATTAAGTTTTAAAAATGTTGACATCAACCAAATAACACCAGCAAATTCAAAATTTGTCATAAACGGTAACTTAAATGCACTAGTAAATTACAAGCAAGATAAAGCTGCTTTTCAGCCAACTGCTTCTATCCAAATAGACCAATTGAATATCAATAATACCAATTTGGGTAATTTGAATTTTGACATTATTGGGAATGAAAGTTTTAGAAAATTCAAATTAAATTCCTCGATTGAAAATAAAAATTTGGAGTCTTTAGGTGTTGATGGAAGTTTCGAAATTGTCGATAAAAACACCATTTTAGACTTAGAATTAAAATTAGATAAATTTAATCTTGGAATTTTAGGGCCACTTGGTGGCGATGTAATTTCAAACATTCGAGGATTTGTAACAGGAAATGCGAGTATTTCAGGAAATCTAAACAAACCAGAAATCAATGGACGACTTTATGTAGATAATGCAGGACTAAAAATACCCTATTTAAATGTAGATTATTCTTTAGATAAAAGAACCATTGTTGATCTAACAGATGAAAAGTTTTTGTTCAAAAATAATGTACTTACCGATACCAAATTTGGCACAAAAGGGAATTTGAACGGAAGTATTGAACATAAAAATTTTTCAGATTGGAAATTGGATTTAAGCATTAACTCAAAAAGATTATTAGTTTTAGACACAAAAGATTACGAAGATGCAGCTTATTATGGAATTGCATTTATTGATGGAATTGCCCGAATCAAAGGACCAACGAACGGATTATTCATCAAGGTTGATGCGAAATCAGAAAAAGGATCTTCATTGAAAATTCCAATTAGTGATTCGGAAAGTATAAGTGATAATGAATTTTTACATTTCTTGACTGCCAAAGAAAAATTTAATTTAAAAAAAGGAATTGTTGATAATTCCAGGAATTACAAAGGGCTTGAACTGGAGTTTGATTTAGACATTACTCCAGATGCAGAAGTAGAAGTAATTCTGGACCGAAATACAGGTCACGGAATGAAAGGAAAAGGAAATGGAACCTTACTTTTTAAAATCAATACACTAGGAAAATTTAATATGTGGGGCGATTTTCAGGCTTATGAAGGGACCTATAATTTTAAATATGGTGGCTTGATTGACAAGAAATTTAGTGTCAAAAAAGGAGGGTATATTTCTTGGGAAGGAAACCCAATGAAAGCCCGATTAAACTTAGAAGCAATCTATAAAACTTCGGCAAATCCATCTGTTTTACTAGAAAATTCGTCTTATAATAAAAAAATAGATGTGAATGTAGTGATAGGTGTTCGGGGAGATTTGGCGAGTCCCGAACCCGATTTTAATTTTGAATTTCCAACAGTTAGCAATGTGTTGAAATCCGAAATAGAATATAAATTAAGCGACAAAGAGGTAAGACAAACACAAGCTTTATACCTGCTATCTACTGGTGGTTTTCTTAGTTCTGAGGGAGTTAGTCAATCGGCCATTTTTCAAAGTGGATTCGAAACCGCTTCGAGTTTATTAAGTAGCATTATTCAATCTAAAGATGATAAATTTCAGGTGAATATAGATATTATTGGTGCTGATAGAACAACAGGTCGAGAAACAGATGGTAGATTTGTAGCTTCCGTTTCCTCTAAAATTAACGAAAGAGTAACCATCAACGGAAAATTAGGAGTTCCATTTGGGGGTATTTCACAAACTGCTGTAGTAGGTGATGTAGAAATTTTATATCGGGTTAATGAAGATGGGACAGTCAACTTAAGATTTTTTAATAGAGAAAATGATATTAGCTATATCGGAGAAGGAATTGGATACACACAAGGAGTAGGTATTTCTTATGAAGTCGATTTTGATACCTTCAAAGAATTGGTCGATAAAATATTTAAAAACAAAAAAATTGAAACGGCAAACGACCCTACTATTATAGATGATGATTCCAATCTTACTCCAGAAAAAAAAGAACAATCCAAATCGAATAAACCCAATTCAAAAGAGATAAAACCCAATATTGACGCAAGAGTTCCAGAAGAAGACTAAATTCAATCTAAAAACTTACCGCATTGAGGAATTAAACAAAATTCTCTGTCTATTAAATTATCATTTATAGAGGCAAATATTATTTTTATTATAATATTTAAGCAACTTATCAACGATAACGTTTGAATTTGAGGCCTATTACTAATTTATTAAAAACATACCTTCAAATTTGCTGAATGTTTATTAAATTTACACTTTTAATACTTAAAAAATGTCAAATACAATAAAAAAAATAGGTGTACTAACTTCCGGAGGCGATTCTCCTGGAATGAATGCCGCCATCAGATCAGTAGTAAGAACTTGTTCTTATCATAAAATTGAATGTGTTGGTATATATAGAGGGTATCAAGGAATGATTGAAGGTGACTTCATACCGATGGGACCTAGAAGTGTACACAATATTATAAACAAAGGGGGAACTATATTAAAATCAGCTCGATCTAAAGAGTTTATGACCGTAGAAGGTCGAAAAAAAGCTCACGAGGAACTTGTCAAAGCAGGAGTTGAGGGGTTTGTTGTTATTGGTGGAGACGGAAGTTTTACTGGTGCCGAAATTTTTAATAAAGAATACGGTTTTCCAGTTATGGGAATTCCTGGAACAATTGATAACGATATTTTTGGAACGAGTCATACTTTAGGATATGATACTGCACTGAATACTGTAGTAGAATGCATCGATAAAATTCGAGATACTGCAAGTTCTCACAATAGATTATTTTTTGTCGAAGTGATGGGACGTGATGCTGGTCATATTGCTTTAAATGCTGGAATTGGTGGAGGAGCAGAAGAAATTTTAATTCCTGAGGCAGAATTAGGTTTAGAAAGATTACTAGAATCTCTTAAGAAAAGTAAAGCTTCTGGAAAATCTTCGAGTATTGTGGTGATTGCCGAAGGGGACAAAATTGGTAAAAACGTATTTGAATTGAAAGATTATGTTGAGGCTAATTTACCAGAATACGATATACGTGTGTCGGTTTTAGGTCACATGCAGCGTGGTGGCCCACCATCCTGTTATGACAGAGTCCTAGCCAGTAGATTAGGAGTAAAAGCTGTGGAAAGCTTGATGGAAGGAAAATCCAATTATATGGTAGGAATACTAAATGATAAAGTAACACTTACACCATTATTGCAAGCCATAAAAGGCGAATCCGTAATTGATAGAGAATTACTTCGTGTTTCAGAAATAATGTCTGTATAATAATTTCATTTAGGTCAGTAAAAAAACAAAATAAATAAATAAATAAATAATAATCCGCTTGAAGCTTACACTTTGAGCCAAAACTAAGAAAAAATGTCAAAAGTTAAATTAGGAATCAATGGATTCGGTAGAATTGGAAGAATTGTTTTTAGAGAATCTTTCAATAGAGATAATGTAGAAGTAGTAGCAATTAATGATTTATTGGATGTAGATCACTTAGCATACTTATTAAAATATGATTCTGTTCACGGTGGTTTTAATGGAACTGTTGAAGTAAAAGAAGGTAAATTATTTGTTAACGGAAAAAACATCCGTATCACTGCCGAAAGAAATCCAGCAGATTTAAAATGGAATGAAGTAGATGTTGATGTAGTAGCTGAATGTACAGGTATTTTTACAACAATTGAAACTGCAAATGCTCATATTAAGGGTGGTGCCAAAAAAGTAATTATCTCTGCTCCATCTGCTGATGCTCCTATGTTTGTAATGGGTGTAAATCACGAATCTGCAAAAGCTTCTGATCTTGTTGTTTCTAACGCTTCTTGTACAACAAACTGTTTAGCTCCTTTAGCGAAAGTTATTCACGATAATTTTGGAATTGTTGAGGCTTTGATGACTACAGTTCACGCAACAACTTCAACTCAAATGACTGCAGATGGTCCTTCTAGAAAAGACTGGAGAGGCGGACGTGCAGCAAGTGTAAACATTATTCCATCATCTACAGGTGCTGCAAAAGCTGTTGGTAAAGTTATTCCTGATTTGAATGGAAAATTAACAGGTATGTCTTTCCGTGTTCCTACTGTTGACGTTTCTGTGGTTGACTTAACTGTAAAAGTGGCTAAAGAAACTTCTTATGAAGAAATAATGGCTGCCTTAAAATTAGCTTCTGAAACTACAATGAAAGGAATTATGGGATTCACTGAGGATGCTGTTGTATCTCAGGATTTTATTTCAGACAAAAGAACTTCAATCATTGACTCAACTGCAGGAATTGGTTTGAACTCTACTTTCTTCAAATTGGTATCTTGGTATGATAATGAATATGGTTATTCAAGTAAATTAATTGACCTTGCAGTACATATCACAAGTTTAAAATAATTATATTTACAATACTAAATCCCGTTAGACTCATTTTAGCGGGATTTTTTTTTACCTAACCAAACAACCTTTTTTTTGATTTTATTCCTACTCGGGACTAAATCTAAAATCTAAAATCAGAAATTAAAATGAGATTATTAGTAGATAGTGGCTCTACCAAAGCCGATTGGATCGCAATAGATGAGGATGGAAAAATTTTGTTCACTACACGAACATTAGGTTTAAATCCCGAAATACTTGACGAAAATGAAATCATCGAACGATTAAATGATAAATTTGATATCTTACAAAATAAAGATAAAGCAACGCATCTTTTCTTTTATGGTGCAGGTTGCGGAACGGATAAAATGAAGTTTATGCTTTCACAAGCTTTTCAGAAGTATTTTTCTAACGCAATTGTTGATGTTCAAGAAGATACCTATGCAGCCGTTTTTGCTACAACTCCAAAAGGAGAGCAAGCCATAGTTAGCATTCTGGGAACGGGTTCAAACTGTAGCTTTTTTGATGGAAAAATTTTACATCAAAAAGTTCAATCTCTTGGTTATATTGTGATGGATGATTGTAGCGGTAATGTTTTTGGAAAAGAATTAATCCGTAAATATTATTTCAACAAAATGCCAAAAGAGTTGGCTGTTGAATTTGAAAAAGAGTATGATTTAGATCCAGATTTCATTAAAAGTAAATTATACAAAGAAGCCAATCCAAATGCTTATTTAGCCACTTTTGCAAAGTTTCTTATTCAAAATAAAGACCACGAATTTTGCAAAAAAATCATTTTCAAAGGAATGAAGTCTTTTATTAAAAACTATATTCAGCAATATGATAACTGCAAGGAAGTACCTGTTCATTTTGTAGGTTCGATTGCTTTTTATCTCAAAGATGAATTGCAGATCATGTTTGATAAATATGAAATGAAATTAGGAAATGTTTTAAGACGACCAATAGATGGGTTGATTGCTTATCACATCACAAACAAATAATACAACAAAAACCTGACTCAAATGTCAGGTTTTTTTATTTCTAAATATTGAGATTACCTCAAAAATTCATAAAGACAGATGGAAATAGCTATTATTGCCCACGATTGAAAAAAAGCAGATATAGTTCAGTTTTTGAATAAAAACAAAACCATTTTACTAAGAGAGGATATTAAAATTATAGCTACTGGCACCACAGGATCAAAAGCAGAAAGTGCAGGTTTCAAAGTCAAAAAAATGCTTTCTGGTCCACAAGGAGGCGATGTCCAAATTGCAGGCCGTGTTGCCGAAGGCAAAACAAAAATGGTATTGTTTTTTAAAGACCCTTTATCAAGTCACGCACACGAATCGGATGTGAATATGTTGTTGCGTGTTTGCGATGTTCACAACGTTCCCTTGGCTACAAATGAAGCTTCGGCTCAGTTATTTTTGAATGCTATCGCTAAAGAATAGCAATCATAGAAATTTCGATATTCACATTTTTTGGCAAACATGCTACTTGAACCGTTTCACGTGCTGGAGCAGTATTTTCGTCGAAATAAGAACCATAAACGCTGTTTATAGTACCAAAATCATTCATATTCATAATGAATATGGTTGATTTAACCACGTTTTCAAAGGTCATTCCAGCTGCTTCGAGAATGGCTTTCATATTTTCCATTACTTGTGTGGTTTCAAGTTCAATGTTAGTGGTTACCAATTCACCATTTTCAGGATTTATAGCAATTTGTCCTGAGGTATAAAGGGTATTCCCTTTAAGAATTGCTTGATTATACGGGCCAATCGGTGCAGGTGATTTTTCGGTAAAGATTATTTTTTTCATAAAAATTGTGTTTACTATTTTAAAGTTTATAATCGAAAGAAATACAATTTATCTATTACTTGCGCTTTGTTTGTCGTATTTAATATCACTTAAGATACCCGATTTTATTCCAATAAAGAAACTCCAGTTGGCTTGGTCTCCGAAGGGTTGCCAATTGAAATCCATTCGCCAACTCAACAAATCTTTTTCAAAACGGAGTTGAGTATAGGTAACACCATTTTGAACAAAATCATAACCGGTAGAAACTCCCACTTTCCATTTTGGAGTTAAATCTCCATTTGCCGAAATCATTACAGAATTTCCTGTAATTTTACTTTCTCTGTTGTTATTGCCGTAAGTAAGTGAGTAAGCAAAGGTCATATCCCAAGGCAGTTTTGATGCAAAAAATTGGGTAATTTTATCGGTGCCTTCCTCTCCTTCTTCATCAGCAAATTGGCTATTTCCTCTCACGTTATCTACAGTGTTTCTTCCAAACAAATCATCATCTCTACCCCCATTTCGTTGACTTTGATTGTTTTTATCTTTTTTATCTTTTTCAGAATCTTTACTTGAAATCGAATAATTTAAAACCATATTGGCACTTGTCATTCTAAACAAACTGCCACCATTATTGATATTGTATGTATTGATTCTAGCACCAGAATTGTCAATTGCATACGGGTCTAATGTAGCTCCAAAATTCATATTCAGCTTGTCTTTAAATAGTTGTGTTCCACCACTTACTCTAACAGGTGCCCAAGCAAGTGTCGTCTTACCATCGGCATTGATGTCATAACTAGTAGAAAAATTTAAATTATTCAGCAACATTATTTTTTTTGGTTCTACTTTAGTACTATCGGAATCGGTTACTTTAGCTTCGAATGTATTGCTCAAATCAAATCCAAGAAAATTAGAATTAGTATTTTGAGGTGCGCCAAAAACACCACCTTCAAATCGGGTGTAATCTTTCGTCATTTTTCCGGTTGCATCGGTTGCATAAGTATCATAATACTTTTCAAAACTTGGTGTGTAACCATACGAAAGTGATGGTCGCATCACGTGTCGGATGGATTTTATTTTGTTATCGGGTTTAAAATTGAATGTTCCATAAATAGTGGTTCCTAAACTACTCGAAAAATTATAAGTCCTAAAAGCATCAAAACCATTGTTAGTTTGATCTACAACCTTACTTTGGTCCTTATCATAGCTTCTGCTAATTGTTTTTATAGTCCAAACTTCATTGTAATTCATTGCTGTTGAAGCACTAAAATGTTTGAATATTTTAAAATTGGTGCTTAATGGGATCGTGTGTTGGACGCCTAACTTTGCATTATCAAACATTTCCGGTTTAAAAAATAAGGAATCGTTTGTAACAAAACTGTTTTGCCCACTCACATTGTAGAGTAAATTGATGTTCTTGAAAAAGCCTTTTTTAACACCATCTTTGCCTACAAACGGATAAATTCGATCCACACTGTATTGCAAATCAGGCAAAGTCATATTGATTTCAGAGGTTTGAGTGTTTTGAGAATGTGTAGCTGTCACAGCCAAGCGCGAACCCACTGTGCCTTGAAAAGTTTTACTGTAAGAGACGGATGAACTCAAAGTATTATTCAAATTTGACCCTACATTCACCTGATTGATAGATTGTTGAAAATATTTGCTACTTCCCAAATTTACAGAAGCGGAAAAACTCGAATTAGGACTTCCTTTGGAATCCTTGGAATGAGACCATTGCAAATTATAAATATTTTGTTTGGAATAGTCGGGATACCCTCTTTCGCTCGTTACTAAATTTTCATATCTAAAATTTATATTTCCCCGATAACTGTATCTTTTGGCATAACTCGATTCAAATCTCATGGCATAACTTCCATTGGTATAATAATCGCCAAGGACTGTCAAGTCGTAATTGTCGCTGAGGGCAAAATAATAACCACCATTTTGCAACGAAAAACCTCTGGTATTCGAATCATTATAACTGGGTAAAAGTATGCCCGAAACACTCGTTTCTTTGGTCATTGGAAAAAAAGCAAAGGGCAAAGCAATAGGAGTTGGCACATTGGCAATAACCATATTGGTCAATCCGGTAACTACTTTTTTACCTGGAATAATTTTTACTTTGCTCGTTTGGAAATAATATTCGGGGTTATCTACATCTTTTGAAGTTGTGAATCGTGCTCCTTTTAAGAAATAAACCGAATCATTTTCCTTTTTTGTGATAACGGCTTTGACTTTGAATTCCCCTTGATCAGTTCTGGAATTCCAAATCAATGCTTTTTTGGATTTATAATTAAAACGTATCGAATCGGGTTCAATAACATTTCCGCCTTGTTTGAAGTTGGGGTATTGAGATGGTTTTCCGAGTGAATCTTTTATTCGACCCGCATAAACTTCGTTTTTTTCATAGTTCAAAACGATGATTCCGGCTTTCAATTCGGTATCCTGATAATAAAGCTCTGCCTTATTGTATAAAGTTATAAGCTTTTTCTTTTGTTCAATTTTCACATAATCAATAGCCTTGTATTTTATTTGCCCTTCAAGAAGTGGTTTTGGCTGAATACTATCAATTTTAATAGTATCAGTTTCGATTTTTGTAATTGTAGTCGAATTCTTTTTGCTTTCTGCTGGAGAAATAGTTTTGTCTTGTTGCTTATTTACGGGAATTGATTTCGTTTTTTTTGATATATCTTGTGAATATATTTTAGAAGATCCTAATGTTAGGAAGATTGATAATAAAACGATATAAAATAAGTTTGTATTCAAAGGTTTTAATGCTATTTTTGTAAAATATGGCTTGTTTTTTGATATGTCAAACTTACATATAAATTTTGGCAAAAATAATCAAATAATACATTTAAAGCCTTAGTGTTTTAATTAAATTAACTTTTAGACTTATGTATATTTTAAATAAAATCAAACTATTATTTACTGGTATCCTAATTTTTATAACATTTTTTACTTATTGTCAATCCAATCTTTTCAGGGTTACCCTAGATGCTGGTCACGGTGCTCACGATTTTGGTGCAGTGTATAGTGGTCGAGTGGAAAAAAACATCAACTTAGCTTTAGTGCTCAAAGTGGGGAAAATATTAGAACAAAACCCGAAAATTGATGTCATTTATACCCGAAAAACAGATGTTTTTATAGATTTAATTGAAAGAGCCAATATCGCCAACCGAGCAGACTCTAATATTTTTGTTTCCATCCATTGCAATGCCAATAAAAATACAGCAGCATCAGGAACCGAAACCTATGTAATGGGGATGAGTAAATTAGCATCTAATCTAGAAGCTGCCAAAAAGGAAAACTCCGTAATCTCCTTAGAAAAAGATTACAAACAAAAATACGAAGGTTTTGATCCCAACTCTCCCGAAACGATGCTTGGAATGACCATTATGCAGGAAGAATATTTAGACAATAGCATTTCTTTGGCTAGTAAAATTGAAGATCGGTTTGCCGATTTAGGAAAAGAAATCCGTCATGGTGGTGTGAAACAGGCTCCATTTATGGTACTTCACAAAGCGTATATGCCTAGAGTTTTAATAGAAACTGGATTTATTTCGAATCCTACAGAGGGAAATTTATTAAATTCTGAAGAAGGGCAAAATGACATAGCTCAAGCTATTGCAGATGCCATTATAAGTTACAAAAGAGAATATTTTGGTGCTGATAATAGCGATACTGTTTCCGAAAGACCTTCTCAAAAAATAGTACAGAAACCCGCCAAAGACACTTCATCGATAATTGAAATAAAAACGGTGGTGAATAAAGATAGTGCTGCTGTTATTTTTAAAGTTCAATTATCAGCAAGTGTAAAAAAAGTGGAACTGACACCAAGTAATTTTAAAGGGTTGAAAGATATCACTATGTCATCTGAAGGTAAATTTTATAAATATATGTATGGTGAAACGGAAAGTTATGATGATGCCAAAAAGTTATTGCAAGAAGCAAAATCCAAGGGTTATAATAGTGCTTATTTAATCGCATTTAAAAATGGTGAGATGATAAGTGTACAAGATGCAATCAAATAACAGGGCATTCGCTTTTAAAAATTTCCGCCACGAATTTAAAGAAAGTGGTGGAACTTTGACAAAGAGTTGCTAACTCGCTCGATGTTTGCCCCAATTTTTTGACACAAATTACACAAATTACACAGATTCGAGACGCATAAATTACACAAAATTCCGACTAAA
>JAYVIK010000011.1:0-6424 GCA_043770265.1 Flavobacterium sp.
AGTATTATTAGGAGTTTTAGGCGGTATGGCTGCTGGTGCATTGGTAGGAATTTTGTTTGCACCCGAAAAAGGATCTAAAACTAGGAAAAAAATTGTGTATAAGGGTAAAGGTTTTGCCGATGACTTGAAAGAGAAGTTTGAAGTTTTATACGAAGATGTAACAAACAAATACGAAAATCTTTTGCACGATGCCAAAGACCTAGTATCAAAAAATCAAGTGAAATAATTTTTTATTTCAAAAAAGGAAAGACATTAAATCATTCCGTTATTTTAAAACAAAAAAGACTAAATATTTGAAACTATTTTAGTTTTTTTAAAAGAAATCGAGGCTTATAAACCTCGATTTTTTTATGCCTCAACTTTTTCTCTGGCCAACTCAACCTTGTCAGGGTTGCCCGAACCGTCCTTTATCCCCAACGAACCGATGTTTTTGATACCTAAAAAATTAGTAATGAAAAAATCCAAATTGAAGTAAACAAATCGTGTTAAATACTACATAAATCAAGTCCTCCAATGTGTGAATGATATAACTCTTTTGCACAATTGTGTAATACTTATTAGTTATAACTACATAACCTTTGTTGGTAATAAAATATACTTTAAAAATTGTATTAAAAACCCAAATAAAAATGAAAACAAAAAAATTACTATCGATCTTTGCAATACTATTTATTGCAATAATTTCCGGCTGTGCCAGTGATGATTACAATGAAGTCGCAGGTGTTTGTCCTGTTGTGTCGTTAACGATTCCAACCGATGGGTCTTTTGGCGTGCCACTGAATCAGATAATTTCTGTCAGCTTCAATGAGGAGATGAATCCTTCAACCATCAACACATCTTCTATTATTATTAGCGTAGCAGGAGTTGAAGTGCCAGGAACAGTGACCTATTCAGGAACGACTGCAGTATTTACACCTTCTAGTCGTCTTGCTACTAACACGCTGTACACAGGCACAGTTAAAACCTCGGTAAAAGATGTTGCAGGAAACGCTTTGCAAACTGATTATATTTGGACCTTTACAACAGGTCTTAATCCTCTTGTGGTCTCGACAGATCCAATAAATTTGGCTATCGATGTTGCTCTCAACAAAGTGATTACTGCAACCTTCAATATGTCTATGGATCCATTGACTTTGAATGCTACAACATTCACTGTGAAGCAAGGTACAACTGTAATAGCGGGAACAATTACCTATGCTGGAACAAAAGTTACTTTTACACCCGCAATACTATTGGATGAGAATAAAGTATATACCTGTACCATCACTAAAGGAGCTACCAATACTATCGGTACAGAATTGGCAAGTGATTATATATGGACATTTACTACAGGTCTAGCACCAAGAGTAATTTCAACTGATCCTGCAAGCAATGCTACTGGTGTTGTTCTTAACAAAGTCATTAGTGCTACTTTCAATATGCCAATGAATCCATTGACATTAAGCACTGCAACATTTACCGTAAAACAAGGTGCATTATCTATATTTGGAGTTATTTCATACACGGGATTAACGGTAACTTTTACACCTAACGCTCCATTAATAGGAGGTGAAGTATATACTTGTTCCATATCTACCGATGCTCAAAATACGGCTGGTACATCATTGGCAAATAATTATGTTTGGACCTTTACAACTGGTTTAGTACCCATCGTTACTTCGACCGATCCGGTAAACAATGCAACTGGAGTTTTACTTAATAAAGTGATTAAAGCTACCTTTAATATACCAATGAATCCATCGACTCTAACCGCAACAACATACACTGTTAAACAAGGATCAACAACAGTACCGGGTACTATTTCATATACTGGAACAACCGTTTCTTTCACGCCTAATACACCATTAGAAGGGAATAAATTATATACTTGTACCATAACCACAGGGGCTCAAAGCTTGAATGGTACTTCTTTGTCAAGTAATTATATATGGACATTTACTACAGGTGCGGTGCCAATAGTAATTGCTACGGATCCAGCAAACAATGCTACGGGTGTTGCGTTGAATAAAGTGATTAAAGCAACTTTTAATATGGCAATGAATTCATCAACTTTAAATGGTACAACATTCACTGTGAAACAAGGAGCAACTTTAATAGTAGGGTTTATTTCTTATACAGGATCTACTGTTTCTTTTACACCTAGTACGCCATTATTAGGGGACAAAGTTTACACTTGTACAATAACTACAGGGGCTCAAAACGTTGCTGGAATTTCTTTGGCAAGTAATTATGTTTGGAGTTTTACAACGGTGATTCCAGTAGTAGTTATACCTCCACCTGTTGCTACCAGCGGATTGTTCTTTGGAGTTTTCGGAGGAAATGCAGGAATTACTAATCAAGGATTATTTACAGTAGTAAATGGAAATATAGGAACAACTGCTGCTGCAACTTTGGTGACAGGTTTCAAAGAAATTTTGACTGGCGATGTGTATACCGTAACACCCCTAAATAATGGGTCTGTTATGAAAGAAATATTTGCTGCAGCACCAGCACCAGGAAATGCTACTAAGGCAGCAACTGCATTGGCAGGATTAAATGCTGCAACAGATGCCTACAACAGTATTTCTCCAGCTTCAATGCCAGGAGGTCTTGATCCGGGCGCAGGAGAACTTGGAGGATTAACTTTAGCTCCGGGTATTTATAAATCTGCTAGCGGTACTTTCGACATCACCAATGGCGATCTTACTCTAGATGCTCAAGGTGATCCAAATGCCATCTTTGTTTTTCAATGTGCTTCGGCTTTGACTGTAGGTGATTCAGTACCAAGTAGTGTTAAATTAATAGGCGGTGCATTAGCTAAAAATGTGTATTGGTATGTAGGTAGCGCAGCAGTAATCAACTATGCTGGTGGTGGAGTTATGTCTGGAAATATTATCGCCAATTCAGGTGTGACTTTGTCTTCTCCAGCTAACAGTACAAATTCGAGTGTAACTACTTTAAATGGTAGAGCAATTTCACTAATAGCCTCAGTTACTATGGTCAATACTGTAATTAATGTACCCAACTAAAAAGTAAAATAAATTCAATATTCAAATAAGTAGATCCCGTCACAGGGCGGGATTTATTAACCTATTAAAAAATAAAAAATGAAAGCTAAAAATAATTTTAAAGAGAATTCGTGTCAAACATGGTTCCCTAGCCTTACCCTTAAAAGCATTTTACTACTTGCTTTGGTTTGGTTCAATATTCAAGCGCCAGTTCAGGCACAGGAACTACAATATACAAAACCATCATGGTGGTTTGGTGTTGCAGGTGGAGCTAATTTTAATTTCTATGAAGGTTCAACGCATCAGTTGAGTTCTAGTTTTACTCCTCCGGTTACTTTTCATAATGGAGATGGCATTGGACTTTTTGTAGCTCCAGTTATTGAATTTCACCAGCCTGATACCCGATGGGGATTTATGTTGCAAGCGGGTTATGACAATCGTAAAGGCACTTTTGATCAAGTAGATTCTCCTTGTAATTGCCCTACCGATTTAAAAACGAATATTAGTTACATTACCGTAGAACCAAGTTTGCGTTTTGCTCCTTTTAAATCTAATTTTTATTTATTTGGCGGTCCACGTTTGGCATTCAATATGGATAAATCATTTACCTATCAACTGGGTATCAATCCAGCTTATCCTAATCAGGCTCCAACTCCTGAAGTTAAAGGAGATTTGAGCGATATGAATAAAACCATTCTTTCGATGCAAGTCGGATTAGGATATGATATTCCACTTTCTTCGCAAACAAGCAAAACGCAGTTCGTTCTATCGCCTTTTGCTTCGTTTCATCCTTATTTCGGACAAAATCCTCGTTCTATAGAAACTTTGAACATTACCACTTTTAGAGCAGGTGTTGCGCTAAAATTTGGTCAAGGACATTTAATTCCTGTGCTAGAGGAAGTTGTGGTAGCAGAACCAGAAGTTCAATTTTCGGTTAATGCTCCTGCAAACGAGCCAACGCAGCGCCGTGTAAGAGAAGTTTTTCCACTTCGTAACTACATCTTCTTCAATTCGGGTTCCACTGAAATTCCTAGTCGGTATGTAATGCTCAAAAAAGAGGAAGTAAAAGAATTCAGGGAAGATCAACTAGAAATGGTAACACCTATAGACCAATCAGGTCGTTCTAAAAGACAAATGAATGTCTATTATAATGTGATAAACATTCTTGGGGATCGTATGATAAAAAATCCTTCAACAACCATTACATTAGTTGGTTCATCCCAAGAAGGACCAAAAGAAGGCAAGGAAATGGCAGAATCCGTTAAATTCTACTTGGTAAATACATTCGGAATAAGTGCTTCAAGAATCGCTACCAGAGGACAATCTAAACCTAGCATTCCATCGGAACAACCAGGAGGAAAATTAGAATTGGATTTGTTGCGTGAGGGAGATCGAAGAGTTTCTATCGAAAGTAGTTCACCTGTTTTATTGCAAGAATTTAAAAGCGGTCCTGAAATTAAATCATCTGAAATTGCAACAATGCAAGAAGCACCAATAGAAAGTTATGTGGTTTTTGATGTCAAAGGAGCGAACGAGGCTTTCTCAGCTTGGTCAGTACAATTGGTAGATGAAACAGGAAAAGTACAAACTTTCGGTCCTTATACTCAAGAAAGTGTAAGCTTGTCCAGCAAATCGATTTTAGGGGATAAAACTCAAGGGCATTATAAAGTAACCTTAACTGGACAAACCAAAAGCGGTAAGGCAGTAACCAAAGAAACTACGGCACACATCGTACTTTGGGAACCAGCAAAAATTGATGAAGGTCTAAGATACAGTATCATTTATGAATTCAATGAATCTAAAGCCATCTCGATTTATGATAAATACCTAACCGAAGTTGTAGCACCAAAAATTCCAGTAAACGGAACGGTTATCATTCAAGGTCACGCCGATGTTATTGGTGACGATATTTACAATTTAAAATTGTCACAAGATCGCGCAAACGATGTGAAAACTATTCTAGAAAGTGCTTTGGCCAAATCAGGTAGAACTGATGTTAAATTTGAAGTGAGCGGTTTCGGTGAGGATCTAAACAAATCTCCTTTTAACAACAAATACCCAGAAGAACGTTTCTATAATCGTACCGTAATCATTGATATTTTCAACAATGCTAAATAAGCAGACTATAAACTAGTCTAAAGGTTTTTATAATAAAGAGGATAGGATTTTAATCGCTATCCTCTTTTTGATTGCATATAGAACCCATTTCAATATCTGTGAATTTTACAAATCTTGGCAATAAAAGTATAACTTCTAAAGACTAAATGTTTTACATCTTTACATTATAAATAATTTAAACAATTAAAAATCAAATCACAATGAAAAAAACAACTCTTTATTTAATGATGATGGTGTTATCATTAACAGTTATTCCAACCACAATTAGCGCAAAAGAAAAAAATCCAACCGCCATTACAGCCAATCCAAAAGAAGTTCCAGCAGCAGTAAAAGTGATGTACGATCGACTAGAAGAAATTAAGGCAATGGATAAATCTTCGATGACGTCTGTAGAAAAAAAAGAACTTCGTAAAGAAGTACGAGCTATAAAAGCCAATTTAAAATCAACCAATAATGGCGTTTATCTATCCGTTGGAGCCATAATCATTATTATTCTTTTATTAATTCTTATTTTGTAATTAATAGCTTGAAATTTAAAAAGACCAAAAGCCAATTTACTGTTAATTCCATTTTCTTGGTACAGTTGTTGGCTTAATATTTGGGTTGATTATAAATATAAAAAAAACAAAATGAAAAATTTAAAATTAGTTGTCCTAGCCATCGTGCTATTTTTTGCTTCAAATTCGATGCAATCACAAGTTTCAGTAAACGTAAATTTAGGCGTACAACCCTCTTGGGGACCTGTAGGATATTCTTCGGTAGATTATTATTATCTTCCTGATGTTCAAGCTTATTATGATGTGAGAGCCACTCAATTTATATTTCTAAATGGAGGAACTTGGATTCGTTCCAGTCGTTTGCCTCAGCAGTACAGAAATTATGACTTAAACAGAGGGTATAAAGTAGTATTGAACGATTATCATGGTACAAGACCCTATTCTCAATATAAAGTCCACAAACAAAAATATTACAAAGGTTATGGTAAACCTCAAAAAACTATCGGATATAGTGTGGACAACCACGGGAATAACGGAAACCATAACTACAAGGGAAATAATGGTCACGATAACAAAGGTGGAGATAAAGGTCACAAAAATAAAGGAGGAGGAAAAGACCGTGACTAAAAAATTCAACTTTTTAAAAAAAACAGAGTATCTGAACGCATATATTAAGAATATTGGGATTTAAACTCCCGATATTTTTTTTGTTTTATACATTTTCAAATTATACCAAACGAATTTTTAAAATAGTCCAAAGAGATTTGGTGTAATGCCGATATAGTATGAAAATAGTCCAATTTTTATTGGACTATATTGAAT
>JAYVIK010000012.1:0-6400 GCA_043770265.1 Flavobacterium sp.
CAAACATGTCCTTTCGGCCACTCAGGCAACTCTCCAATATAAGAACTTATATTCCTTTTAAGCGGTTGCAAATGTAACTTTCTATTCTATATTTCACAAGTAATTACCCCATTTTTTTAAATGTTTTTTTAATGTTAAATTAAAATCATTAACAATCAAATGTATAGCTCAAATGAAATTGTGCCGTATAACTAATTATGTTGCAAAAGAACGGAACATTCAAAATAAATTATTATTCAAAAATAATTGCAAATAGTGTAATATTATCAAAATTGTAATTTGGTATTTATACAAAATGATTAAATTCGCAACTTATAACTTAGAATACAACTATCATGAACAAAAAAGTCGTTATTGTTTCTGCTGTCAGAACTCCAATTGGAAGTTTTATGGGAGGCTTATCTACTGTTTCTGCTCCAAAATTAGGCGCAGTGGCTATAAAAGGTGCATTGGATAAAATACAATTAGATGTAAATTTAGTTGATGAAGTTTTTATGGGCAATGTAATTCAAGCTGGAGTAGGTCAGGCTCCTGCCAGACAAGCTGCTATTTATGCAGGCTTACCTAATTCAGTTGCTTGTACCACTGTTAATAAAGTTTGTGCATCAGGAATGAAATCGGTGATGCTGGGAGCGCAAGCAATCCTATGTGGCGATGCCGAAATTGTAGTTGCTGGCGGAATGGAGAATATGAGTTTGATTCCACATTATATGCATTTGAGAAATGGATATAAATTTGGTCCAGCTACTATGGTTGACGGAATGCAGAAAGACGGACTTACTGATGCCTACGACAATAATGCTATGGGCGTTTGTGCCGACTTATGTGCAACAGAGTATAATTTTACCCGTGAAGATCAAGATGCATTCGCAATTCAATCCTATACACGTTCTGCAAAAGCTTGGCAGGAAGGAAAATTTGACAACGAAATTGTTCCTGTTGCCGTTCCGCAAAGAAAAGGAGAACCAATTATTGTATCTAAAGACGAAGAATTTACGAATGTAAATCTCGACAAAATCCCTACATTGAATGCGGTTTTTACTAAAGACGGAACTGTAACTGCTGCTAATGCTTCTACCATCAATGACGGTGCAGCTGCAATGATTTTGATGAGTGAAGAAAAAGCAATTTCTTTAGGTCTAAAACCTTTAGCCTATATAAAAAGTTATGCCGATGCTGCTCAAGAGCCCAAATGGTTTACAACAACTCCTGCATTGGCCATCCCAAAAGCTTTGAAGAAGGCGAACGTGGCAATAGAAGATGTTGACTATTTTGAATTTAATGAGGCTTTTGCAGTAGTTGGTTTAGCTAATACAAAAATACTTGGACTTGATGATTCTAGAGTAAATGTAAATGGAGGAGCCGTTTCTTTAGGCCATCCGCTGGGTTGTTCAGGAGCAAGAATTATCGTAACCTTACTGAATGTTTTAGAACAAAATAACGGTAAAATTGGAGCGGCTGCAATCTGTAATGGAGGCGGAGGTGCTTCGGCTATTGTTATCGAAAAAGTATAAAAACGTTATTAGTTATAAGTTAAGTATTATGCTTAATTTTACTCCACTTCTGACCTAATAACTCATAACCCATAACCTGACTCTATGTTTGGAATTTGTAATCTAGCCATAATCCCTCTTCGAATTGAACCCAACGACAGAAGCGAAACCGTTTCTCAAGTTTTGTTTGGAGAACATTTTGAAATCTTAGAACAGTTGAAGCAATGGTCGAAAATTAAACTACAATTCGACAATTATGAAGGTTGGGTTGATTCTAAGCAATATCAAATCATTTCCGAATCTGAATTTCATCAATTATCAGAAAATGCAATTGTTTTGAATGCCGATTTACTCGAATACATAACAGGGCCAAATGATTTATTGCTTCCAATCCCATTAGGATCCTCTCTTTCTTTTTTGAATCATAATGACATTAATATTTCAAATTTTAATTTTGAAGGAACCAAAATTAGTGGAACAAAGTCAAAAAAATGTATTCTAAATACTGCTTTTATGTATTTGAATTCCCCTTATCTTTGGGGAGGAAAAACACCTTTCGGGGTGGATTGTTCGGGTTTTACACAAATGGTTTACAAGCTTAATGGGCACCAATTATTTCGAGATGCTTCGCAGCAAGCTTTGCAAGGAGAAGCTTTGAGTTTTATTGAAGAAAGTGAGCCTGGAGATTTGGCTTTTTTTGATAACGAGGAAGGCAATATCATTCACGTAGGTATCATAATGGATGACAATTACATCATTCACGCCAGCGGAAAAGTGAGGATAGACAGACTCGACCACCTTGGAATTTATAATGCCGATGTGAATAGACACACTCACAAACTTCGAGTTATTAAAAAAATTATATAAAAAAAACCGTTTCAATTTGAAAATCGAAACGGTTTTAATTTAAACTAGGACACTATTATTTTTGCTCAAGTACTTTAATTTTTGCTTTTAATTCTTTGTATTCAGTTGTCATTTCCAATGCGTGATAAACATTCATAAGCGTTTTTGCTATATCAATATTGGTTGGCTCTAACTCGTAAGCCTTTTGAAGAAAAGGTATCGTACTTTTAAATAAATTTTCTCTTTGTGATTTCAAAACGTCATAACGTTTCATATCCTTGGCAGAAGTTCCCAATTTATTCATTTCATCAATAATTGGTTTTTCGTCTTCCAACTTCAAAGCCGCAAAATTAATATAGGCATTAGTATATTTAGGATTAATTTCTATTACTCTTTTGTAATATTTCTCAGCATCTACTCTGTTTTTTGCATTAGCACTAATTACGCCTAAATTAAAAACTAAATCAGCATCGTTTGGTTTTTTTTCTAAAGCTTCTGCTATTAACTTTTTATAGGTTTCAAAATCTTTTGTTTCTAGATACAAATTTGCTTCTGTTAAAAGTAAAGAATTATCCTCAGGATTTGCTTTTCTAGCATCTGCAACAGCCTTTTTAGCTTCTTCAATTTTACCATCTTGAACTAAGATTAAAGCAATATTTTTGTATATTTCACCTCGTTTTGATGGTATTGCTTCTGCTTTTGGTTTTTCGTGAGTTCCAATTTTTATCGCTAAATCTCTATCTTTAACGTTATTGTACAAATCTTCTTGACCTGTTAGTTTGTTAGTAGCCAAATAACTAGTTCCTTTGCCAGAATAGTTCAAGGTTTTCAATTCTCCATACAACTTAAGAGCAGTAGCATAATCTTTTGCATTCACATAAGTTGATGCAGAATAGTATAAGTTGATGGTGTCTTTTTTATCTAATAAATAGGCATCATATAATTTTTGAGCACCCTCTAAATTCTTTTCGGATTTTGTGTCTGCAATAGCACTATTCAACAATTTAAATTTAATATCAAGTATTGAAGCCGTAGCTTGAGAAGAATATTTATCCTTTCCAGAAGCTTTTTCAACAGCCAATAAATCTTGATAGGCTTTAGCAGCTGAGGTAAGATTTTTTCCTTCATCGACTTTTTTATTCGCCAAATCCAACAAAGCGTTACCTTTTACATAGAAATATTGTGCTTTTTCTGAATCTGGCGCTGTTGCAGATGCAGCTTCTGCGGCTTGCAAAATACTTACTGCTTCCGCAGAATTACCTCCTTTTAACGCTTTTTCAGCGGCTTTAATTTGATCTTTTTGAGCAAAAGCAATTACTGAAATCAATAATGCTGATGCTAGAATTACATATTTACTTTTCATATTTTTTATTTTTAATTTATGTGCAAAATTAGCTAGAAAAACATTTATTATTTATGATAAAAATCATAAACAATAAATGTTTTAGATTAATTATTTTTTATTTTTCACCATCTGAATCGTCGTCTCCTTCTTCAGTATCATCGTTGTCTTCATCACTTTCATCGTCTTCATCGTCTTCATCATCATCTTCTACACCTTCATCTTCAAGAACTTCAAGAACTGGTTTCACTCTTTCGATAACTTCGGTTTCGATAATATTTCCGTCTTCATCGACCACGACTTCGACGACATCGTCTTTCATCACTTTGGTAACCGCAGCGATAGAATCGGATCCTTTTAGGTTAATCAATTTAACACCTTGAGTAGCACGACCCATAACTCTCAAATCTTCGACAGCCATTCTGATGGTTAAACCCGATTTGTTGATAATCATCAAATCATCAGCATCGGTTACGTTACTAATCGAAATTAGTTTTCCAGTTTTTTCTGTGATATTCAAAGTTTTAACTCCTTTTCCACCACGATTTGTGATTCTATAAACATCTTCGCCGTCCTCATCCACCAATTTAGTTCGTTTTCCGTATCCATTTTCCGTAACCACTAAAATCTGGGTATCGCTGATATTATCTTTATCTACAGTAACCATACCAATTACTTCATCGGCTTCATCTTTTAAGGTAATTCCACGAACTCCAGAAGCGGTTCTTCCCATCGGACGCGTTTTAGTTTCCTCAAAACGAACTAGTTTACCCGATTTTACAGCCAAAATAATTTGACTCTCACCATTGGTCAATTTAGCTTCCAATAATTCATCACCTTCCTTAATAGTAATAGCAGCAACCCCATTTACCCTTGGTTTTGAATATTTCTCTAACGATGTTTTCTTAACCTGCCCTTTTTTGGTTACCATTATAAGATTATGGTTGCTGATATACTCCTTATTTTTTAAATCTTGAGTACAAATAAATGCTTTTACTTTGTCGTCACTTTCGATATTGATTAAGTTTTGCAACGCTCTACCTTTGGCCGTTTTACTTCCTTCTGGAATTTCATAAACACGCATCCAGAAACATTTTCCTTTTTGAGTAAAGAACATCATGTATTGGTGATTGGTTGCTACAAACATATTTTCGAGGAAATCTTGATCTCTAGTTCCTGCACTTTTTTGACCCACTCCACCTCTATTTTGAGTTTTGTACTCTGATAAATTAGTCCGTTTGATGTAACCTGCATGCGAGATAGTGATTACCACATTCTCATCGGCAATTAAATCTTCGATACTTACATCGCCACCTGAATATTCAATTAAAGAGCGGCGTTCATCACCATATTTATCACGAATTTCGACTAATTCTTCTTTGATTAAAGCAATTCTCAAATTAATATCATCCAATAAAGCTCTTAAGTGCTCTATTAATTTCATTATTTCTTCGTATTCTGCTCTCAGTTTGTCTTGTTCTAATCCTGTCAATTGACGCAAACGCATTTCGACAATAGCACGAGACTGAATATCCGATAATTTGAATCTTTCTATTAATTTCTCTCTGGCTTCCTCTGTATTTTTCGAAGCTTTGATTAAAGCAATTACTTCGTCGATATTATCCGAAGCAATAATTAAGCCTTCTAAAATATGGGCTCTTTCTTCAGCTTTTCTTAATTCGAAACGCGTTCTGCGAATAACCACATCGTGACGGTGCTCTACAAAATAATGAATCATATCTTTCAGATTCAACATTTGTGGACGCCCTTTTACTAATGCAATATTATTGACACTGAAAGAAGATTGTAATTGAGTGAATTTATAAAGGGTATTTAAAACCACATTTGGCGTTGCATCGCGTTTCAATATATAAACGATTCGCATCCCGTTTCTATCGGATTCATCACGTATATTAGCAATTCCTTCAATTTTTTTCTCGTTGACCAAATCAGCTGTCCTCTTAATCATATCGGCCTTATTGACTTGATACGGAATTTCAGTAACGATGATACATTCTCTGCCATCTACTTCTTCAAAACCAATTTTAGCTCGCATTACAATTCGGCCACGACCGGTTTTAAAAGCTTCTCTAACGCCTTCATAACCGTATATTATTCCTCCTGTTGGAAAATCTGGCGCTTTGATATGAGTCATCAATTCGTCAATTTCGATGTCATTATTGTCTATAAATGCTAAAGTTCCGTTGATAACTTCGGTAAGATTGTGAGGAGGCATATTAGTCGCCATTCCTACTGCAATTCCTGTGGCTCCGTTAATTAATAATGTAGGAACTCTAGTCGGCATTACTTTTGGCTCATACAAAGTATCGTCAAAATTTAGTTGGAAATCAACCGTTTCTTTTTCGATATCGGCCATAATTTCTTCCGAAATCTTACGCATTCTAGCTTCAGTATAACGCATTGCTGCTGGACTATCTCCATCGACTGAACCAAAGTTACCTTGACCATCTACTAATAAATAGCGTAAACTCCATTCTTGAGCCATACGAACCATCGCATCATAAACCGAAGTATCTCCGTGTGGGTGATACTTTCCTAAAACTTCTCCGACAATTCTTGCCGATTTTTTATGGGCAGATTTTGAAGTTACTCCTAAATCATACATTCCGTAAAGTACTCTTCGATGTACTGGTTTCAAGCCATCTCTAACATCAGGAAGTGCTCTTGACACAATTACCGACATCGAATAATCGATGTA
>JAYVIK010000013.1:0-2417 GCA_043770265.1 Flavobacterium sp.
TAAGAATTTCTGCACAACCTTTCACTGCCAAATCATTGGTTCCTCCTTCGGGAATTAAATAAAAATCACTGTACTTCGACTTTAAATACCTCAAAAAGACTAAATCATTTTTATTTTGATATTGATTTCGCGAAATAAATTCGAAGTTCATACCACAGTCTTGGGCAAATTTCAAAGTTGGATTTTGATCAATTTTATCACAAAGTTCTTCGCCACGAATAACGCCAATTGTCTCAAAACCATTTTCTTTTCCTGCAAATGCAACACTGGCTATATGATTGGAGAAAGCGCCTCCAAAAGTCAATATGCTGCGCTGATTTTGATGTCTTGCTTCAAGCAAATTGTATTTTAATTTCCTGAATTTATTGCCCGAAACAATCGGATGAATCAAATCTTCTCGCTTGATGGTCAAACTTACTTTTTGGTTTGTGAACAATAATTGGTTTTCGGTTTGCTGATTCATAAATATATTGCAAATTTAAACCAATAAAAAAAGCAGCCCAAAAGACTGCTCTTAAATTTTTTATAAAAATTACCTTTCTTTATTATAAATCAAAACTTTTTTACCTTGAACATCTCCGTTATCGGTAGTTATTTTCACCGCATAAACAGCATCATTCAAACCGCTTGTTGAAAATTGATAGTTCTTTTCGTTGCCTAATTTAGATTTACCAAAAATCTTTTTTCCAGTTAAATCATAAATACTTACTTCTTTTAAAGCAATTGATTTTGGATTATTAATGATCAAATTTTTCGTGAAATTATTTTGTATAATATCAAAATCCTTAATCGTTACATTTTCTGTAGACAATACGGGAGCATTTAAAAATGTAATTTCAAACCTGGTTTTGTTATCCCCTGCAGGCATTGTAACATCAAAAGAATCATTGGCTGTTATTTCATGATATGTATTGTTGTCTTTGTCGTGCACATAAACATGATCGGCATCATAAAAATTAATTATTTCTTGCAATTTGATTTTAAATACCGCTTGCGAAGCATTTCTTAAACCAATTGGAATTCGTTTATTTATATCAAAATTTATAACGTCTATTACATAAGCACCAGCTCCGTTAACGAAATAAACTTCCTCAGCATTGCCTGTATTGAAAGACGTCGCATCCATTGCATGGTCAACACCATCTGTTGCATTGGGGTCAAAAGCTAAAACTATATTATTAACCCAAGAATCGTTTATTTCTGTTTTGAAATTGATCTGAGGTGTGGGCAGTGTCGAAACTGTCGTATAATCAAATCCTGAAACTGATGGTGTTTCGGCAACATAATCGCTAGTATCATTTGCGTTTTTATGAAATTGAGATTGATTTGCAAAACCCTCTTTTTTAAAAACTCTATGGCTGTTTTTCATGGTTACGGTCGTTGGTCCGCTGGCATTTCCAACAATCATAAATCCTTGACCAACTGGTGCAAAAAACCTTTGATAAGCCAATCCGTTTCCTGTTGATGCACCGTTTTGTGTACTATTCAAATTATATTTATAATACGGCGCAACAACATAAACACCTGTTCCCGATCGAGACACTGGCGAATAAGAGCCGTAGCCTCCTTCAGCAATTGTCATGAAATGAGATTGAACTGCCTCGTTGGTATCCCAAAAATAGGCTACGCCTGTACAATTTAATTCTTCGGTAAGAAATTTAGATAAATCAATGGCGCTCGGATAAGGGTTACCTGTTAAAGTTGTTTTGCCATTTCCAATTGGAATAATAATATTTCCATCATTTGGCTTGCCTTTAAAATCATAACGTTGGTTGTTGCCACCAAGATTATTTTCAACCACATTATCGGCTTTAAATGGGTCTGCTCCAGCAGTACCTTTCATTGTAAAACCTAGCCCTGGCGTTATCCCAAATGTACTACCAACTGATTCCCAACCACCAGCATTTGGTGCATAAACATTTGAATTAGCGTATTTCCAAATCCACCATGGCTCAATATTCAAGGGGTTTGAGGTACTGTTATAATTCCAAACATGATTGAAAGTTGCTGCTGTTGAAGTTATCAAACCAGTTGGTCTGTTTAACAATTGAATGCCGAAACTTTCGTTTCCAATAATGCCAGCTGTTGCATTTCCAACTGGTGAACTCCAAAATCCATAGCCGTAACTTGATGCTGTGCCTTCTTGAAAAACAGATAATTTTCCAACTCCAGTATTTGTTGATGCAGTTGTTCCGCCTTGCAACAATTGAGATTCGTTTCGTAAAAATACATTGCCGCCCGTATCTAAATTAACATTTCCTTTAACAAAAATGTAATTATCAGCCACAAAAACGTAAGCATCTTTGGCGTAAAGTTGTCCGAATGATTGATTACCAATCAAAAAAGTAATTAAAATTACAACTATTCTAGATAAATTTTTCATAATAAATTATTTATATCACAAATATATATTTTTT
>JAYVIK010000014.1:0-2408 GCA_043770265.1 Flavobacterium sp.
TTACTTAACGATTAAGAATTCAGATCTTCTGTTTTTGGCGTGTTCTTCTTCGGTGCAAGCTTCTTTGCAATCAATTATTGGTTCTGTTTCTCCCATTCCTTTCCCAGATATTCTTTCTTGTGTGATGCCTTTCGAGATGATGTATTGCACTGTTGATTTGGCTCTTGCATTTGATAGGTTGGCGTTGTAAGCATCGCTACCACGGTTGTCGGTGTGCGATTTTGCAAATATTACAAGTTTTGGGTTTTCGTTCATTACAACGACCAATTTATTGAGCTCAAAGGCGCCATCTTCTGTGATGTTACTTTTGTCGTATTCAAAATAAATTGGGCTCAATATTATTTCTTTCTCGGTAATAATTACAGGTGTTGGATTTAATTTAGCTGCAACATTTGTTGTGATTGTTCTGCTTGTTGCTGCAATTGGAAAACTGCCTGTTTCAAAACCTGATTTCTTGGCCGTTAGCGTGTATGCTTTTTCACATTCACCTTCAAAAACTACTTCGCCTCGCTCGTTGCTTACTTCATTGGCCACGATTGTTTTTTTGTCGTCAAGTATTGTTACATTGGCGTTTGATAATATGGCTCCTGTTTTTTCATTGGTTACAATTGCTTGAATATTCAACCTACAAACTGGTATTACTTTATAAATATCGTCGCTATTTTCTCTATTGCTCGATACAAATCCTAGGTTTTCTTTGTCGTAGAATGTAAATCCAAAATCGTCTCTGTTGGTGTTTACTGGCGCTCCTAAATTGGTCGCTTCACTATTTGCTTTGGTTAGGTCTAGTTCAAATACGTCTAATCCACCAAATCCTTGTCTTCCGCTTGATGCAAAATATAGTTTTGTGTTATCTTGGCTGATGTATGGAAAGCTTTCGTCTCCTTCTGTATTAACGCTTTTACCTAAATTTTGTGGTGTTGTGGTGGTTCCATCTTGGTTGATTGTTGTTTTCCAGATGTCGTTACCGCCCATTCCTCCTGGCATATTTGACGAAAAATAAAGTGTCTTTGCGTCGTTACTCAAACTTGGATTACTTGTCGAATAGCTTTTGCTATTGAATGACATTGGTGTTATATTGCCCCATGTTTTGTCGGTTTTTGTGGCTTTGAAAAGGTTTACTTGTCCAAATTTGAATTTCTTTGTTTTATCTTTTTCAAATTTATTGTCTTTGAAACTTTCGCTTGCAAAATACATCGTTTTACCATCTTTACTCAATGTTACTGGCCCATCGTGAAATTTAGTGTTTAATTCTGTCAATGCATCTGCTCCGGTTATCGTTCCGTCTGCATTATAGGTTGATTGATAAATATCTAAAAATGGTTCTGCCAACCAGCCGTAATTTTTTCTGGTCATGTTTCTTGCTGTAGCAAAGTATAGTATGTTATTGTTCAATAAAGCTCCAAAATCTGATTGTTCTGTATTGATGTCTAACTTTTTCAGGTCGTAATTTTTTGTCTTTTTTTGTAGTTTTGACAAATAGTTTGGATTGGTTCCAAATGCTTTTGCTCTGGCATCGTCTGGTTTTTTGCTCGCAAATTTTACCATTTGTTTCGATGCTGCTTCATAGTTGCCATTGGCTTTTAGCATTTGTGCATATTGAAAATAGGTTTCAGCATCTTGTGGTGTTGCAACTGCTTTTTCGTACCATTTTGCTGCCTCTACGCTATTGAACATGTTATAATAGCTATCGCCCAGTTGTTTGTAAACATATGGGTCAACTTTTGCAGTAGCGTCATTTGAGGTTAATTTCAAATAAGCTTCGGCTGCTTTTACATATTCAAATTGTGTAAATAATTTATCTGCCGTTTTAGTGGCTTTGCTTTGTGCCATGAGGTTTGTGGCTGAGGTAGCTGCCAAAAAACTTAGTGCTATATATATGTTTTTCATCATTATTCGTTTTTCAGTTACGGTTAATCGATTTTTATTTTTTGGTTTATTTTATTTTAAATTTCCTTAAATCTAGCGTTTATAAGTCTAGCGTATCTTATGGTCTAATGTCTAGAAATATCTAGGCGAACGTGATACTTTCTTAGGGAAATTCAAATCAAACAACAAAATTACTTCGTGTGAGGCGCTTGTTGCTGCTCGCAGATCTGACATAATGTGGTCATAAGCATATCCTATTCTAAGTGATGGCGAAATGGCAAAATTGACCATTGCTCCAAAACTATCTTCTCTTCTATAAGTTGCGCCTACTTCAAATTTTTCGTTGAATAAAAAATTGGTCGATACATCAAATGATACGGGCGCATTAAAGGCTGTTTTTACCATTCCAAATGGTTTGAACTTCACATTATCGCTCAAGTCAAATACATATCCTCCAGTCAAAAAATAGTGCGGAGATTCTATTCCAAATTTCTTCCCATTATTATTCAAATGAACCGATTTCATGAAATTAGGTACCG
>JAYVIK010000015.1:0-6370 GCA_043770265.1 Flavobacterium sp.
ATAGTTAGTTATGACGTCTAATTTCTGGTATTCAAATTTAGCTGAACTCCCTTGCAAAGTAGTTAATTCATCTATTAAGGAGGGCATAGTAAATAATGAAGGACCTTTATCAAATCTAAATCCATTCGTAGTAAGCTCACTCAATTTGCCTCCTGGATAACTATTTTTTTCAAAAATCGTTACTTTAAACCCTTGATTAGCTAGCCGAATTGATAATGCAAGACCTCCAATTCCAGCTCCAATTACACCAACGGTTTTAGTCATTTTATCTATTTATTTTAAAGCGTAAATTTAGTTTATTTTAAGGGTAAAATTGTTTAACAATAGTTAAAAAAATCCTATAAAGAGAACAAAAATAATTAATTTTATGAGATTGAACAAAGATAAAAACCCCAACTCAATTGCTCAAGTTGGGGCTCATTATAAACAAAACGTAAATTAACTATTGTTAATTTTCCAAATCCTACTTGATGGTCAGCTTTTATCTTTTCGGGTTAATTTAGATACTTTACTCACAGTAATAAGATCAGGTTTTATAAATTCCTAAATGTACTAGTCTAATGATATTCCCTTACTATTGGTTAGTTATTTGGTAAATTCAACTTGACTTATTGTTGTGTTTCCTCAATTATTGCGTTTGTGCGAATGTTTAAACGTGTGTAGTTACAAAAAAGTTAGAAATAGAATAAAATTTATTTAATTAAAACCAAAAAACCCGCTTCAATTAAATGAAACGGGCTTTTCTATAAATGAACCTTTAGTAAACTAAGATTTGATTACTCTTATTTATGACTCACGCGGAGGTCTTTGCAAAAGCGCTTTTCTTGACACTTTTTCTTTGCGTGTTTTTGGATCAAGACCAAGGTATTTCACTTGGAATACATCGCCCATTTTCACTACATCCGAAACGTTTTCTGTGCGTTCCCAAGCTAGTTCTGAAACGTGAAGCAATACTTCATTTCCAGGAGCTGCAAGATATTCTACAACCGCACCAAAATCAAGCATTTTGATTACTTTCACTTCATAAGCTTCGCCCATTTGTGGTTTGAAAGTGATCGATTGGATTTTCGCCAATACCGCTTCAATTCCAGCAGGATCTGTACCAAGAATTTCAATAACTCCTTGCTCATCTACTTCGTTGATTACGATGGTAGTTCCGGTAGCTTTTTGTAATTCTTGAATTACTTTTCCGCCAGGTCCAATCAAAGCACCAATAAAGTTTCCAGGAATGGTTCTAGTAATGATTTTTGGAGCATACGCTTTAACATCCGCTTTTGGAGCTGCTAAAGTATCAGTTAGAATTCCAAGAATATGCAAACGACCGTCTCTAGCTTGCGCCAGCGCAGCTTCCATAATTTCGTATTTCAATCCGTCGATTTTAATGTCCATTTGACAAGCTGTAATTCCTTCTGAAGTTCCAGTTACCTTGAAATCCATATCTCCCAAGTGATCTTCATCACCTAAAATATCTGATAAAACTGCGAAACGATCACCATCTGTAATCAATCCCATTGCAATTCCAGAAACAGGACGAATCATTTGGATTCCCGCATCCATCAAAGATAACGTTCCAGCACAAACTGTCGCCATAGAAGAAGAACCGTTAGATTCTAAAACTTCAGAAACTACACGAATGGTATAAGGACAATCAGCAGGAATCATATTTTTCAAGGCTCTTTGCGCCAAGTTTCCGTGACCAACTTCTCTTCTTGAAGTTCCTCTTAACGGACGAGCTTCACCAGTTGAGAATGGTGGGAAGTTATAATGCAAATAGAATTTTTCTTCTCCTTGTTCTGATGGAGAATCAATTTGGTTGGCTTCTCTAGAAGTTCCTAAAGTGGCTGTTGCCAATGCTTGAGTTTCTCCACGAGTAAACAATGCTGAACCGTGTACAGATGGCAAATAATCCACTTCACACCAAATAGGTCTGATTTCGGTAGTTTTTCTTCCGTCTAAACGTGTTCCTAAATCTAGAGTTACATTACGAACCGCTTCTTTATTGGTTTTGTAAAAGTATTTATCTACTAAATCGCCATCAGCGGCTAATTCTTCAGCAGTAAATAAGGCTTTTACTTCATCCTTAACTTCTGCAAATGCAGCACTTCGCTCTTGCTTCGAAGAACCTTTACTTGCAATTGCATAAATTTTATCGTAAGCTGCTGCTTTTACTTTAGCGTAAATAGCCTCATCTGTTTTTTCAGTTTCATAAGTACGAACTTCTTTTTTTCCAAATGCTGCTGCCAATCTTTCTTGTGCTGCAATTTGATTTTTAATATGTTCGTGTGCAAATTTAATGGCTTCAACCATTTCTGCTTCTGAGATTTCTTTCATTTCTCCTTCTACCATTGCGATAGAATCTGTAGAAGCTCCAATCATCATATCAATATCTGATAAGGCTAATTGTGCACGACTTGGATTAATGATAAATTTCCCATCGATACGACCAACTCTAGCTTCAGAGATTAAAGTTTCGAATGGAATGTCAGATAAAGCTAATGCGGCTGATGCAGCCAAACCTGCTAATGCATCCGGCATTACATCTTCGTCATAAGACATTAATTGAATCATAACCTGAACTTCTGCGTGGTAATCCGAAGGGAAAAGCGGACGCAAAACACGGTCTACTAAACGCATTGTTAACACTTCGTTATCACTTGGACGCGCTTCTCTTTTGAAGAAACCACCTGGAAAACGACCTGCGGCAGCAAATTTTTCACGGTAATCTACCGTAAGTGGTAAAAAATCGATACCCGGACTTGCTTTTCTTGAGGATACTACTGTTCCTAAAATAACAGTTTTTCCAATTCTTACTACTACAGCACCATCAGCTTGTTTTGCTAATCGTCCTGTTTCGATTGTGATGCTTCTCCCATCACCTAAATCGATACTTTCTACAAATAATTGTGGAATCATAATTTTTCCTTTTTTAATTTTACATTGGTTTTTCTGCCTGTCAGCAGAATAGTTGTGTTGTTGTAGTTGTTGTGTTCCAATGAAAAACCAAACTTTTTTTAACTGTAAATGTAAATTTCAAAAAATGATTTCAATTCAAGTATTTAAACCAATCTAAAATCTAAACTTCGAAATCTAAAATAAAAAAAGAGGCACTTGCGCACCTCTTTTGAATATTGATTATTTTCTAATACCCAATACTTTGATAATCTCACGATACCTGTTGATTTCTTTCTTTTTCAAGTAATCTAGCAACGATCTTCTTTTACCTACTAATAGTACCAATGAACGCTCTGTGTTGTAATCGTGACGATTTTTTTTCAAGTGCTCAGTAAGGTGGCTAATTCTGTGTGTGAAAAGTGCGATTTGTCCTTCTGCAGATCCTGTGTTTTCTGCGTTTCCTCCGTGTTTAGCGAAGATTTCTTCTTTAACTTCTTTTGTTAAATACATTCCAATATTATTTAAATGATTATTATGTATGAATCAAGATTTTCTTAATTCGTGCGCAAAGGTAGTTTTTATTTTTTGATATGCAATGAGTATGGGAAATAAAGATTGCTTATTCTTAATACCCTACCTGCAAACTTAATGGCAGGTTAAAAGAACACCTTACCTTGATACCTCTTTGTTCTCCTGGAATCCAATCGCCATATTTTAAAAGTACTCTGATTGCTTCTTCATCAAGACCATAGCCGAGGCCTTTCATAATTCTTGGTTCTTCAATTTCTCCATCTTTGTTTACAACAAAACTCAAGAAAATTTTTCCTTGAATTTTATTATTTAATGACTCTTTTGTGTACTTGAAATTTTTACCAATAAAAGAATAAAAATCTTGCATACCTCTTTTGGGAACTGGCTTGGTCTCCATCTCAAAATATTCAGTTTTGGTGCCATTTGCAAAAAATCTTGTTCCTGAAATGAATTTTCCATCTTCATATCT
This sequence comes from Flavobacterium sp., assembly GCA_043770265.1. Taxonomy (GTDB): domain Bacteria; phylum Bacteroidota; class Bacteroidia; order Flavobacteriales; family Flavobacteriaceae; genus Flavobacterium. The sequence continues at coordinate 3,893 of JAYVIK010000015.1, forward strand.
TTCTGAATATGAATTGTTTTCTTTGAAACTTTTCCCTTCAAAAATACCGTCTTTATAACCTTCCTTATAGATTCCAGTTTCTTGAAAACTCTCTTTGTCTCCACAAGAATAAAACCCATTCCCATCTACAATTAAATGATTATTACTTTCATCCCAATATTGGTTAAGTTTGTAATATTTACCGACTATTTCATAATTGCCTGTGTATTCTCCTTCTTCTCTTAAATTTCCGTTTTCATACCAACTCGTAAATTTTCCTGTGGGTCTTCCGTTAAAATAAGTTATAGTACTTTGCTTTTTTCCGTTTTCGTAATAATTTATTTCCTCACCATTAGGCGATCCACCATCTTTCCCGCTAAGTGTTGACTCTTTTTTCAGTTGATTATTTTTAAAATAAACTAAAACTTTGTATTCTTTTTGATCTAGATAATAATCCTTTGTTATTCGATAATATTTGTAGTTGTCCAGTGTAGTCTCATTCCAAGTTGAATCTAAATATATTTTCCTGTCATTTGCTGAAAGTTGTGAAATACAAAGTTTTGGTAAAAAAAGAAATAAAATTGAAAGTAAAATAGTTTTCATAAAATGAAGATTAATTAGATAGCGAATGTACTAATTTTAGTTCCACAATTAAAGTTTAGAACGACTTGACCTCGTTTAACCACAGCTTTCTAAATGCTTTATTTTTATCATAATCACTCGCTTGTTTTTCAATATTAAACCATCTATGCCCCCGAGGATCATTACCAACACCAGCTAAATAAGCCCAATTGCCCCAATTGCTACATTCATCATAATCAATTAATTGTTCCTCGAAATAAGCAGCGCCAAAACGCCAATCCATATTCAATTCGTTGCAAAAGTAACTCGCTACATTTTGCCTGCCTCGATTACTCATAAAACCGGTGAGTTTTAATTCGAGCATATTGGCATTGATAAAATCGGATTGGGTTGCTCCATTTATCCATTGTGAAAGTAATTTTTCATTCAAAGATTTCGAATTGACTTTATCTGTTTTGATTCCAGCGTATAGGAAAAATTTGGTTTGGTGTTTTTTGAACATAAATCGGAAAAAGTCTCTCCATAACAATTCAAAAACCAACCAATAAGTAGAATCATTGGCGCCAAATTGTTTCTCATATTTTTTTATTTCCGTATAAATGTATCGTGGCGAAATGCAGCCCATCGCCAACCAAGCCGAAAATTTTGAGGAATAATCCGCGCCCACCATTCCGTTTCGGGTTTCTTTATAATTAGACAAACATTTTGATTCATAAAAATAATGATTCAAACGCTGCAGCGCTTCGGTTTCACCGCCTTTAAATTGGATAGCGGCACGAGAATCGATTGATGAAAAAACCAAACCCAAATCATCTAAAGTTGGAAGTTGTAAAACTGGTATTTCCGGTGAATTGATTTGTTGTGGTTTTTCAAAAGACTCTCTAATTACAGCATCTTTTTCTGTTTTCTTTCTAAAATTCGAAAAGACATCTGGAATATCTTTAATAGAAAAAGGCAAATCCTCGGCGTGGTACAAAGTGCTTGTACTAAACGTTTCTAATTCGCAACGCAATTTAAACAACTCAGCTTGTACTAATTTTTCGGTTTGTTTTTCTTCGAAAGCCACTTCCCTCTTGGCAAAAACTTTTTGTACTTTATATTCTTGTACAATTTTCGGAATTTCAATATCTGGTTTTCCTTTTACGATGAGTAATCCAGAACCTAATTTTCTTAAAGTCGTATCTAAATCTTGTAATGCTTCTATTAAAAACTGTGTTCTAAAACTTCCCGTTTTTTTAAATCCATAAGAAGTCGTTTCAAAATGCGAATCATCAAAACAATAGACAGGAATTACTTCTTGACTTTGAGAAATAGCTTTGACTAAAGTTTCGTTATCTTCTATTCTTAAGTCGGTTTTAAACCAAACTAATGCTGTTTTTATCATAACTCATTGATGTTTTTTAGATAATAATCCGCTTGTTGCAATAAGGCAGCTTTATCATCGGGTTTCATTTTGCGCCAAACGTTGTACATCATTCCAATTCTAGGGTTTTTTCCTAATTTATCTTCATTTTTATCGTAGAAATTCCAATATAAACTATTAAAAGGACAGGCTTTTTCTCCTGTTTTCACTGCTTTTTTATAGAAACAACTTCCGCAATAATGACTCATTTTATCTATATACGAAGCAGAACTAACATATGGTTTAGTGCCAACAATTCCGCCATTGGCAAACTGACTCATACCACGCGTATTGGTGATTTCAACCCATTCAATCGCATCAATATAAATGCCTAAATACCAAGCGTCCACTTCATCAGGATGCACTCCGGCTAAAAGCGCAAAATTTCCAGTTATCATTAAACGTTGAATATGATGAGCGTAAGCGTAATTTAAGGATTGATTGATGGCATCTTTCAGGCAATTCATTTTTGTTTTTCCTGTCCAAAACCAATCTGGTAATTTATTTTCATGGTT
>JAYVIK010000016.1:0-2398 GCA_043770265.1 Flavobacterium sp.
ACCATTGTTTGGCACAACAACAAAGCTTTGGGCAAACCAAAAGACGCCCAAGATGCCTTTGAAATTCTAAAATCATTGTCGAATGCGACTCACGAAGTCATCACCTCGGTTTGTTTTAAAACCAATGTTGATTTAACTTTACTGTATGAAGTGACCAAAGTAACTTTTAACGTGCTTAGCGATGAATCTATTCGCTATTATATCGAAAATTACAAACCCTTCGACAAAGCAGGAGCTTATGGCATTCAGGAATGGATTGGATTTGTGAGTGTCTCCAAAATTGAAGGTTCTTATGCCAATGTGATGGGAATGCCAACCGATAAAGTGTACGAATATTTGAGTAATTTAGTCTAAAAAATAGTGGTTATGGACTACATAAAAGATTTTACAAAAGAATTAATTGCAACTGGAATTTTACTAATCTTGGTTGTTTTTTTACGACTTATCGTTTCCAAATTGGTAAGAAGTTTTGCCAAACGAAGTCAAACTATTGAGAAAAGAACCCGGTTAGTGCTAAAATACATTCATTTGCTAATGAATAGTATTGCCATGGTAGCTTTAATCATAATTTGGGGAGTTCAAACCAAAGATATTTTCTTTGTATTATCCTCTTTTACTACTATTGTTGGGGTGGCAATGTTTGCAAATTGGTCGATTTTGAGCAATATCACTTCTGGGATTATCTTGTTTTTTTCTTTTCCATATAAAATTGGGGATTATATTTTTATTCACGATAAAGATTTCCCTATCAAAGCTGAAATTGAAGATATTGGTGCCTTTCACGTTTATTTGAAAACCGAAAAAGGAGAAATTATAGTTTATCCAAATAATTTAATGTTGCAAATTGGGATCACAATTTTAAAACATCCTAATGAAGAAAATGAATTTACAGATTAAATGTACTGCGAATTTTGAAAGTTTTTTTTAAAATGATATAACACTTTAGAAGTGAATAAATGTAATATTTGCGTGTTAAACCATTTTGCAAAATACAATTTTTTTAACAAGCAAAAATTATTTTTTTTAATGCTTCATCGACTTATAAATATCTTTTCTATTTTCTTATTTCTATGTTTTCAACTGTCTTTTTCTCAGGCAATCGTTCCTAAAAAAGATAGTTTAAAAATGTATAAGAACATTCAAACCTATTCTATAAAGCACAAATTTACCAAGTTCGTCCACAAGTTGGTTTTTAAACCGATAAATTCTAAACAGAAGAAAAAGGAAATATTTGCAAAGCAAAATTACCAAGCATTTGAAGGTAAGATTATTCGAAAAATCAATATTGAAACCTTAGATCCTTTTGGGTATTCCGAGATAGATTCTATCGAAAAACCACGAAATTGGGTCGAAAAAAACGGAAATTCAATTCACATAAAAACTAAAAAATTAGCCATCCGAAATGTATTACTCATCAGGGAAAATAGACCTTTGGATTCCTTATTGGTTAAAGAATCGGTTCGTTTAATACGTGCACAAAGTTATATTAGCCGAGTAGCAATTGCGACACAATTAAACGCTAAAAATGGAGATTCAGTGGATGTTTTCATACGAGTTTTAGATACTTGGAGTTTGCTTCCGAGATTTGAAGTTACAGATTCAAAGTTCAGTTTTCAATTGAACGAACGTAATTTTTTTGGTTCTGGACATGCACTTAACAGTCGCTATCAAAAAAGATACAGCGATGGGAAAAGCGCTTATAAACTGGAATATGTTGTGCCAAATATCAAAAACACTTTCATTGAAACAAAGCTACTATATTTTAAAGATTTGGACGAAAATTATGTTAAAACTCTCTCGATAAATCGTCCTTTTTACTCCCCTTTTGCCAAATGGGCTGGCGGAATTAATTTGGACCAACAATTTAGAAACGATACGTTGGCAGATGCCAATTTGGTATATGCCAAGCAAAGGTTCAAATACAATTCGCAGGACTTTTGGGGCGGTTATGCCTTTAGAATTTCAAAAGACAGTACTGAAAACAGTAGAGTTACCAACTTAATTGTTTCGGGCAGCTTTTTGAATCTAAACTATCTTGAAAGCCCATCAATCGACTATGATCCCATCAATTTTTATTCGTTGGAGCATTTTTTTCTATCTGGAATTGGCATCTCGACACGAAAATTTATTCAGGATAAATATATTTTTAGAAATGGTGTAATCGAGGATGTTCCTATTGGGAAAATTTACGGAATTACGGCAGGTTATCAAGTGAAAAATGACATCGGACGTTTTTATTTAGGAGGTCAAGTTTCTTTTGGAAATTATTTTAAATGGGGATTTCTAAGCCTCAATTTCGAATTGGGAACATTCTTTAATAAATCAGTTACCGAGCAAACCGCGTTTACTTTTCAAGCCAATTATTTTACCAATTTAATTAACCTTGGAAAATGGAAAG
>JAYVIK010000017.1:0-2397 GCA_043770265.1 Flavobacterium sp.
CAAAAGATTAATTATTTCGAGATAAGCTGTGGTACTCGAATCATTATTTAGTATGCTGTAATCATTCAATATAAGCTTTGCGTTTGGTATATATTTCCGCGCGAGTTCAAACGATTTAATAATCCAATCATAGCCTGTTTTTCCTTTTCCTCCCAGAGCATTTATGTAATTGACCGTTTCTGGCCTTCCGTCTGGTGGCCAATGTGTGGGCAAAGATTCATTGACCACATCGACCATTTCGGCATCGGGAAAACGTTTCCCAACCTCTTTAATCCAATAAGTAATGTATTTAAGCTGTACGTCTGGGGTTAGGTTCGATATCCATTTGGGTTGTTGTCTTCCCCAAATTAAGGTATGAAACTTGAACTGCATTTTATTTGCCTTGGCATAGGTATACAATTTTGTAACAGGCTCCCAATCCCACTTAGTCGAATCGGGAGTAGTACCTATTTTTTCCCATTTTCCGTTATTTTCAGGGGTTACTTGGCTCCATAATTTAGAGAAGTTATTTTCATTTTTCCCTCTTAAATTGCCAATAAATTTTTTAGAACCATATCCCAAACGTGGACCTGTGTAGGTGCTGTCGTATTTGGTTTCAACGACTTTACTTGGTTTATTTGATTGAGAAAAACCAATAGTAACCATCAGAAAAAAAGAAGCTATAAATATATGTTTCATATATGTGAATTTGATTTTAAGTTGTCATATATGGTATCGCCTTTTTTCTTACTGGTGTTTGTTAGCAACAAACTCTTTGTTAGTGGCGATTTCATACTATTTTTATTTAGTAATTACCCTTAATAATCCTGTCATACGGATGTGATTTTTTTTATCGTAAGTATCATAATCAGTATCGTCGAACGGATTAAATCCAGGATATTTCAGATAGGTTGGCAAAGTGGTTGCTTCGATGATATGCTTCATGCCTTTATTGAAATAAATTCCATATTTATTTTTATTCGGCAAGGTAAATTTTGCCTCTTCATTTACCATATCGGTTCGGATTCGTTCCTGCCCTACGATACAGAAATCGCTGTTTTTTCCTGAAACAATAAAATTTGTAAGATCGTTCGATTCGAAATTATATTTCGTCCGTCCACTGTTAAAATAAGCAGAAAGCAATTCTGTTTTTCCTCCATTTTTAGTCTCAACATAAACGCCATTCAATTCTCCTAACTTTTGGGATAACACACAAATTTCGCTGCCATTATTTACTAATCTTGGTAAAATGGTGAACCGCTGATATACTTTACCATCAACAGTACTTGGATCGATTACTATTGGTGCTTCGAGGTTAAATTGTCGTGCAAACACTTTTTGATTGTCGAATTGCATAATCACATCATAATGAATTCCGGTATAAGCAAACTCCACATTTTCGAAAAACACTTTTTTTCCATAACTTTCCTTTCCGTTGCGATATCCTCGGGGCGCGTGTTTGCAACGAATGTCCTCGAAAACTATTTGTTGTGCCGAATTGTTTTGAAACAACAACACATCCGAATTGTTTCCATCGTCTGTAAGAAGACGAATGCCTTTAATTATCAAAGTTTTAGAACTTCCCGTTTCAAGAGTAAACAAACATTTGTTGTTGGGACCTTCCATATTCTCGCGAAGTCGGAGGCTTTTTTCTCCAATGATTTCGCTCATATAACCATAAATGAGTTCTACTTTTCCTTTGTTACTATTGACCACAATGGTTTTTGAAATACGAAAAGGTTCATTATTCAATAAACCAACATATTTAGCACCGCTGTTTAAAGCCGCTTGCAAAAGCAGTGTATCATCTCCTGATTTTGACGGATCTACAATGATCCAATCGGTAGTAACTTTCAGATTTCCATCCTTCAAATTATTCTGGTTTACACTGGTATAGTTTCCTGAAGAGAGTGCCTCCCATACTTTTTTATCTACCTCGGGTGTAGCGGGGAAATCCAAATTCAGTGATTTTGCCGGAGCATTTTCATAGGTTAGAATCACTTTTTTTTCCTCGGCAGCTATTTTCCCGTGAACACTTATATATTCACCAGAGATTTTTCCATTAGGGAATTTTCGGTCCACTCCATAGTCGTTTATCAACACATCGCCATACCCTTTTGAATTTAAGTTGCGAATAAAACAATGTCCCGATTTAACTAGTATGATTGGTTTTTCGGTTTTTAATTTAGTAGAAAAACTAGCATTTATTAAAGTGAGGTGTGGGGTTCCTCCAAATTCCGAATTATAAGAATCATTATCGAATAATAAAATAGGTGTTACCTCCGGCTGATTTTGTTCAGAAGTCAATTTTTCGATGGCTATCATTTTATCCGAAATGCAAATTCCTTTGCCTCCTTTATTTTGATTGCGAAGGGTTAAATCACTTAAAAAAAATGTTTCACCAAAGCCATCACTAAT
>JAYVIK010000018.1:0-2392 GCA_043770265.1 Flavobacterium sp.
GATCACTTGTCAAACCGTCGTGTTAGAACAGTTGGTGAGCAATTGTCTCAACAATTTGGTGTTGGTTTGGCTCGTATGGCTAGAACCATTCGTGAGAGAATGAACGTTAGAGATAACGAGGTGTTTACACCAATCGATTTGATTAATGCCAAAACATTATCATCGGTTATCAACTCTTTCTTTGGAACCAACCAGTTGTCTCAGTTTATGGATCAAACGAATCCATTAGCAGAGATTACACACAAAAGAAGATTATCTGCACTTGGACCAGGTGGACTTTCGAGAGAAAGAGCAGGGTTTGAGGTTCGTGACGTTCACTATACGCACTACGGACGTTTATGTCCAATTGAAACTCCTGAGGGACCAAACATTGGTTTGATTTCATCTCTTGGTGTTTATGCAAAAGTAAACGGAATGGGTTTCATTGAAACACCTTACCGTAAAGTAACTAATGGAGTTGTTGACTTAGTTTCTACTCCAGTTTACTTGAGCGCAGAAGAAGAAGAAGGTATGATGATTTCTCAAGCAAACATTGAAATGGATGCTACAGGAAAAATCCTTGCTGATAATGTAATTGCCCGTCAAGAAGGTGATTTCCCTGTAATTGATCCGTCAAAAGTGGATTATGCTGACGTTGCACCAAACCAAATTGCTTCGATTTCAGCTTCATTAATTCCTTTCTTGGAACACGATGATGCGAATAGAGCCTTGATGGGATCAAACATGATGCGTCAAGCCGTACCATTGTTGCGTCCAGAAGCTCCAATTGTTGGAACAGGTTTAGAGCGTCAAGTAGCTTCAGATTCTAGAGTATTGATTAATGCTGAGGGTCCTGGAACTATAGAATATGTAGATGCTAATATCATCACTATCAAATACGATCGTTCTGAAGAAGAAAGAATGGTAAGTTTTGAGCCTGATGAAAAAACATATAATTTAATTAAATTTAGAAAAACCAATCAAGGAACAAGTATCAACCTGAAACCTATCGTTAGAAAAGGAGACAGAGTGGTTCTTGGACAAGTATTGTCAGAAGGATATGCTACACAAAATGGTGAATTAGCTTTAGGTCGTAACCTAAAAGTAGCGTTCATGCCTTGGAAAGGATATAACTTTGAGGATGCGATTGTAATTTCTGAAAAAGTAGTTCGTGACGATATTTTTACCTCTATTCACGTGGATGATTATTCATTGGAAGTGAGAGATACTAAATTAGGTAACGAAGAATTAACAAATGATATTCCAAACGTTTCTGAAGAAGCTACTAAAGATTTAGATGAAAACGGAATGATTAGAATTGGTGCCGAGGTTAAACCTGGCGATATTCTTATCGGAAAAATTACACCAAAAGGAGAATCAGATCCTACTCCAGAAGAGAAATTGCTTCGTGCTATCTTCGGGGATAAAGCAGGTGATGTAAAAGATGCTTCATTGAAAGCGTCTCCATCTTTACACGGTGTGGTTTTAGACAAAAAATTGTTTGCAAGAGCAGTAAAAGACAAACGCAAACGTACCCAAGACAAAGATGCTTTAGGAGCACTTGAAATGGAATTCGAAGTTAAATTTGTTGAATTAAAAGACAAATTAATTGAGAAATTGTTCTTAATCGTAAACGGAAAAACATCTCAAGGTGTAATGAATGATTTGGGTGAAGAAGTTTTACCAAAAGGTAAAAAATACACTCAAAAAATGCTTTATGCTGTCGAAGATTTTGCTCACTTAAGCAAAGGTCAATGGGTTGCCGATGACACAACTAATACTATGGTAAATGATTTGATTCATAACTATAAAATTAAGTTGAACGATTTACAAGGTTCATTGCGTAGAGAGAAATTCACGATTACTGTTGGAGACGAATTGCCATCTGGAATTTTGAAATTAGCTAAAGTATATGTTGCTAAAAAACGTAAATTGAAAGTTGGGGATAAAATGGCGGGGCGTCACGGTAACAAAGGTATTGTTGCTCGTATAGTTCGTCACGAAGATATGCCTTTCTTAGAAGACGGAACACCTGTTGATATCGTGTTGAATCCACTTGGAGTACCTTCACGTATGAACATTGGTCAAATTTATGAAACCGTTTTAGGTTGGGCTGGACAGAATTTGGGTAGAAAATTTGCTACTCCAATTTTTGATGGTGCTTCTCTTGACGAAATAAATGCTTTGACTGATGAGGCTAATGTGCCACGTTTTGGACATACTTATCTTTATGATGGTGGAACTGGTGAGCGTTTTGCACAAAAAGCAACTGTTGGAGTTATCTATATGTTGAAATTGGGTCACATGGTTGACGATAAAATGCACGCACGTTCAATAGGGCCATACTCATTGATTACGCAACAACCATTGGGTGGTAAAGCTCAATTTGGAGGTCAGCGTTTTGGAGAGATGG
>JAYVIK010000019.1:0-18836 GCA_043770265.1 Flavobacterium sp.
CCCTGACCTTTGAGGATTCCGGTATAATCGAATGTGTTTCTATATTGATCTTGAAGTGCTTTAGTGATAGTTAAAGCGTAACATCCGAAAGACTCTTCGGGCATGATTGACGCCGAATCTTCCCCGAAGATTGTATAATCATCAACCGCATCTTTAAACGATTGTGGAACATCATTTGAATAATTTCCAATTGACGCCGCAATATGGGTTTTTCCAGCCCCTGTTGCGGCATTGATGATTACAAATTTCTTCCCATCATCGAATGCCTTCTGGGTTCTATTTAAAATAGTCTCTTGTGATTTATTGGGAGTATATCCATCCGGGAAATTCAATAACAGTTTGTTCATCACTTGCGAGTATACTCACACGCCCGGGAAAGTCAACTAGGAAGTTCTACAATATGGAGATAGTTATTGTGGAGTTTGGAAGACTCTGATTTGTCCATACATTTCATCTTCCAATAAAGCTCTTCGGTTCGCGGACAAAAAGCAGATAGACAATAATCGAATACATATCCAGTCGGAACCTTCAACACTTTAAAGGGGTAAGGTAGATCATATTCTTGGATTTTATCATCCTGTTCCAGTTTGAATCGGATGAAAAACTGTTTACTATTATAAACTTTAATCTTGCCTTTTTTAATAGACTTCCCATCAATTTGAAAATCTACATTTTTTAAAATAATATTTTTAAGTTGCTCTTCAAGCTTGACCATAAAAATTATTTAAATGAGGATTTAAAAAAATCAAGATATGCTATCAATCCATTGAGTCTTTTGTCCGAAAGACATAGGTGAAAATACTTTATCATAATATTTCCAGAATGTATCATCCCCGGGAATAGTTTGTCTAAGGTGACAATTTTCTAGGCTAACATTTCGGTAATCCTGTTGAATGATATCCCAAACCACTACTATATTATGTTTAACTTCGTCTATTCTTCTAGGAGTTTTCGGCAAATGAAACCCGAGAGATCTTAATCCTCTTTCGGAATTTAAAACTCTCATAGAATTAGAACACAACATTCTTCTAATTTCTGGTCTCCCCGGTGCTCGCTCGGGTCGTCTTCGGATGAAAACAATTTCACATACATTATTAACGAGGAGATTTTTCAATTCTCCTCGTTGAATTTGTCTATCGGATTGTGTTATTTGAGATTGGTAATTTTCTTCTTCTTTATAACCTTCAATCTCCTCCCAACCTTTCAAGAACCGTCCCCAAGCATCTCGAAGATTCCCTTTAGAATCCTGCCAAATTTTTTCATATCTAGCCTTTCCTGAAGATTTTGCCATTTAATTATTTAACGACCATGATGGACACATATGGTTTATCTGATTGATAGTCCATTATTAATTTCGGGAAACTCTCAGAGAGATATCTAGTCATTAATTTTTCAAATAAACTAACCCTAGACTTATCGTTTCCATCAGCCTTGATACAAATAGCTTTCAAATTAATGTGATTTTGTGATTCCCCCCAAAGACTATCCATCAAAGCAGCCTTCAGCCCAGCAAATAATCCCTTGGCTTTCAAGCCTACTTCTCCAGTAGTTGTCTGCCTCCCCTGAGAATCTTTAAAGGAGATATAACATATTTTATCAGTTGGTTTCAAATCCGAAAAATATTTTTCATATAAATCATATGCTTCCGTTGCTGACCCATCTTTATTATTCGACAATTGATTATTGATAATAGTGTCATTAGATTTTTTAGGGGTTAAATATTCTATGGAAATTTTGAAACTCTGGCCACCGTTCAACACAACATCATATTCATCTTTAATAGAGCCGTCTGGTAGAATAAATGTTGATATTTTGTCAACCGACTCCCACAATAATACCGAATCAGACCCCATCCCACTCTCGAATAGATAATCCCAATCAAAATTATTTGATTTAATATCTTCGTAAAGTTCTCCTAGAGTGATTTGGTCGTAACTTTTCATAAGATTATTTGACTTTACAAATTCCAAACAGTCTCTGTTCATTCAGAAACAATCCGTTTTTAATCTTCCCATGGTTCTCAACTTCTAGATTCGAAATAGGAATGCCCATATTATTTGGGAAAACTACAATATCGCCAAGCTTAACCCATCTAACTTGTGGACCAGCTAAAATAACTTTACCCTTTCTCCAAGCATTATGAATCTGGTCCACTGGAATAGCGATCCCCCCGCGCATAATATAATTACCAGCAACATCATCCAAGACCATATCAGCATACTCTACTAGAATAATATCATCCAATAGATTGGAAAAAATATAATCATCCATCCCGAAGTCTGATGGGAGTGAACGATCAGATAGATCGATATGTGACTTCTGGACTGGTGCTAGATCGATTGAAATAGGGGCTTGTTCGATGTGTGTGTAGTTCGACATACGGCTATTTAAGATGGTTGTTCACATTGTCAACTTCTGAATAAGGAACATGTATCATTTTTCTACAATATTTACATCCGAACGTTTCATGTGTAAATCGTTTTTCATCAAAACTTCCCCATTTATAATAAATTTTCCAGAAAAAATGCCCTATTAATCCACACTCATCTTCCAAATCTTTTCGTAAACTGAAGTATTTGGTGTTGTGTGGGCCGAGGATTTTGGACCTCTCATTCACTTCTTCATTTTCGAGTTCTAATCTTCGTTTTTTAATATTCACACTGCTCATATAATGATATTTCTCTTTTTGATAAAAATTCTGGAATATGTTGAATGTCTTCGACAATCTTTTCGACTTTAGATTTTTTAATATATTCAGATCGTCGTATTTTTAGTTTCGGGATTATAGCGTCGAAAAACTTGAATTCTTCTTCTTTAGTTTTAAAAATTCCCGAATATACATTCAGTGTATTATTGATAAAATTTGAATATTTTCCCGAATCGTAATAAGAAAACACTTTCAACGTTATAAATGGATTAAACTCCTGAAGAAGATCAGGATCTAATTCGGGTTTATTTTTTTCATATAGTAGATAATTAATTGTTTCGAACATATTGTTGAGTGAATTATATTACGCTCATCATACCACACAGAACTCTATTTGCAAGAAATAGTTAAGATTATTAAGAATTGCCGCGATAATTATCGGATTCTATTATAGATTTTGTGATATTCGAAATACCATCATCTAAAGATATTTTAGGACTCCAATATCTCAATATATCTTTAGATGGTTCGATCCTATTATTATATTGAACATTATCAATATTATCGGATGGAATGACTCGGACACCATCAAATATTTTACTCACAATATCTGCAACGTCATATATTTTTACCCAGTTGAAGGATGTTATATGTAATTTATCACTTCTAGATATATCATAATAGTTATCCATAATAATATTCAAACAATCACAACAATCCTCAACATGTAATAATTGACGCTCTTCGTTTCCATCAGTCAACATTTCTATTTTATTATTATTTTTAGCGGATAATATAAAATCTGTTATAACATGGGATTTATCCCCATATAGTTCAACCCCATAAACATTCCACAATCGAACAGCTATACCGTTTATCGCTGATGTATATTGTTCCCCTATAGCTTTCAATAATCCATACGCCGAATTTTCGGCATTCACCATCTGAGTGGAAAAAAATATAAATGGTTTTTCATATTTTTTTAAAAGGTTGAAAGTATTCAACATAATCCTCATATTATTATCAATAAACTCAAAACTGTGTTGATATTTTTTTAAATATTTAGACCCCCCCACGTCGAAGGCGGCGAAATAAACAAAATCACAATCAGCGATATATATCTCCGACGATTCAGGCAATCTCAAATCATTACCTGAATTTTCGAGAATGTCGAATTCGACCACATCATGTCCAATATCCTTCAAGTATGTTGATAAATGTGAACCTATCTGGCCAGATGATCCGAGTATTAGTATTTTTTTCATATTTTTCTCAAAATTGTTAATCCGTGACACACTGGAATAGTGCAATACTCCCATATATTCGGGTCTAGTGATTTCAACGCCCGGTAAACCCCCCCATTACCGAATTCCCCCTCCCCCTCGTCGGTTTTATAAGCTGGGTAAGTATGAGCCATGGCGTCATGTAAGGTGATAATTGAAGTGTTTGTCGTTAATTTAGCAATCATTTTCAACTCTTCGATTACATGTTTTCCATCATGCCAGTCATCAATATGTATGAAATCATATAATACGCCATCATTCACTTGTCGGTTTAGAAATTGTATCGAATCAGATTGCGCGAACCTATAATTAGAATAATCATTCTCCAAACTCTGATAGTCGAAAATAGGAACATCTATGTCTACTGATGTGAGAGTAGAATTCAATATTTTCGATGCGTAAAACATGGGAATAGTGGTTCCCCCGCTCCGGACCCCGAGTTCTAATATATTTCGACACTTATTTTGTAATATTAACGCGAATAACGTCAGGGTGTGTGCATCGCTGTCACCTAACCCGTTAATGGTTGTTTGTATCATTTTTTCAAACATAATCAATGGATACTTAACACGAAGAAGAGTATTGTCCATGCTCGGAACCTTGAAATATCATCGGATTAATCGCCCAATATACGTCCATTTTATGGATCTCCTGTTGATAATTCAACTCCCAATCCCAATTGCAATATAATGGTAGACAACTTGTAACTATTTTCGATGCTGCTTTATTTGAAACAATATAAGAATCCCCACATTTACTTCGCCGTTCGGGATGCTTTTCTAATAATTTATCAGAATGAGATGGAAACTTTAAATCGCAACCGCTCCCCAGATATACTATATCGTAATCATCTGGGATTTCGTGTAAAAAGGTTTCGAGGGTCTCGAAAAAACCGTCTCCGAAAATAACATCATCTTCTAATACTAGAATATTTTCATCATTACTATTGACGAAATCGTTGAATATGAAATAGTGTTCGAGTAAATTAGCTTTCCAACTGGTTCTAGTCACCCCATCAGTTATCCCACCATACGACTTAGTATGATATATGACATTCCTCTTATCTCTGTTATTATCAGATAAATCTATAAATGTAGGATCTTCGATTTCTGGAGAATTTCTCATAATCCTACATTTATATTCGTAAGGTATATTAAACTTGGGTAGATTGGAGTCTAAATAAACCTTCCTCTCGACAAGGTCGGGGTAATGTATTATATATATTTTATCTATATCGATCATATTTTATCTAAAATTGTGTTATCTTTCACCCACGGTAAAAACTCCGACGCCATACACGGAAACTTATCATGAGTTTGTAATCTTTTCCAGCTCTCCAATGCTCCGGAATATCCGTAAAAATTCTCCTTAAATTTCAATTGTTCCTCTGTCACGTATGCATAATGATCGAAAATCCACCCATTCGATTTGGTGAATTCTTTTGATAGTAAATTATCACATCCAAGAATTCTTGGAGGTTCGTGTGATAACCATCGTGTTGAATTTTGAAATTTCCACAATCGCATCCATTCGTATGGGTTATCAGCATATCCACCATCATCTATTTTTTTTATAGATGGACCCATGTAATAATTACATTTAAACAGCATCCCGTCAAAATTGTCATTACTCATAGAATAATTCAACACACTATTAAGAATTTCAACATCCCATATCTCATCGGCGTCGAATTGCATTAATACGCAATCACTTAAATTATCCATAAATGAATTACACATTTCCAATTTTCCATCCCAGAAATCTCCCTTTCGTATGATAGTAATTTTATCGGAGGATATACTATCTAAAAATTCAGACGTTCCATCAATTGATAGTTTTTTGTGGTCATAAAACTCTGATGATATGGTCGAACACCAAGACGTATCATGGGTCGGTCTACATGCACCCTCGACTATATACCACTCATCAAAAACTTTAGGTATTATACCATACTGCCTCTCAATAAAGGGCATCCCATTCAACACTATAGTAAATGCTATTTTCTTCATGGTATATGTCTACTTTTAGTTGTTGTTTGATTATAAAATTTAGGATTTATATAAATGTTCGAATTACCACCATTCAATTTTTTACAAAAAGACACCCACTCACACTCCTCTTCGCCATCGCTATTAATCGAATCATGTCTAGCCCCCTGTATGCTGGAAATTTTTATAAACGCTGCCCCACCAAAGGCCGAATCCACTTTAACCCATGGCATATCATCAGTTAATATAAAAAATTTAGAATATACAAATTCAGATCTACCATCACCGTTAAAATTTCTAGCCATTTTCCAGCAGTCGTGGGGCATTAACTTCGGGTGTCTCAATGCCCACAAATCATAATAACCCATGCGCTGATTAGCGCAAACCATATCCCAATTATTTTCATCAAAATTTGATAGAATATTAGAGGGATCGATTTGGTCTATATTAGAATCGTTGAAATCTAACACCAACACATAATCCCAATCATCAAACCTACGTTCGATGATATCTAGATAAGTATTTCTAGCATATGCTATCCTTCCAGTGCGATGATTTATTTTAGGTTTTAAAGATCCAAGTGAAGACACTATATTAATAATTCCACTATTGTTTAATTTTTCAGTAACGACTCTTAAAGAATCATCATCAGAATCGGACTCGATTAATACCACAGAACACTCTGAGAATAATGATGAAATAATTATTATATTAGAGACCAATTTATCTATATAACTGGCACAATTACATACAGACGCCGCGACTACTATTTTTAAATCTTGCATGTGGTTAAGTATTTGTCGAAATGTGTTTTTTCTATATTTTTTTCATCGGGATATAACTCGAAATGAATATTTCGAGGCGTCCTATTTATTAATATATTGTGATAATACCACGCCCAACTATCCCGCACAATACTCGGTTCGGAATCATACAATTTAGTATTGTATTCGTTTTCCGGTGATGGTTCTCCACTCCCCCACCCGTGGAATATATGAGCTATTTGATATGGGTAGTCATTCATAAATGGATCATTTTGACCATATATTTTGAGAATAGTGTTAAGTGCGGTGTCGAACCATATACTACCCATGAGATAATCCTTAAATAAATGTCTATTATCTAAATACCATTTTTTCTGTATTATAAACGCGTCAAATCCCGCCACTTCATATCTAAGAGCCACTAATGGATCAGATACAGATTCCATCGGTGCGATATCCACTCTTGAACATGAATACCCAGTCCAGCGATCTTCTAATATTTTGTTAATGAAATTATCGCCGATGATTATATCACTATTCAGTAATACAAAATAATCACAATCAGTCTCAGAGAGACCATCCAATATGTCCTTAATACAAGGAGATGATTTATTACCACCTATTACTATATCGCGGCTATCTCTATGTAATTTCTTGATGGAGAAAAAGTCTGGAATATTGGAAGATATTTCTTTTTGATATGCATAAAAATTTACAACATCTTTATATTTTTTATGTATCACGTCGAAATAGTGATTAGCGACATCTTGTCTCGCATTATCTTTGAAAAAGTTGGTTCCTATACTTATTTTCATTATTTAATTGCTTTCAAAAATTTCAACACCTCAGTTTCGGAAATATCGGCGACACCACCAGACCCAAACGGCATCACGCCAAATTTTTCTTCAAAATATTTCATTGACTCCTCGATATTTGTTCGCCATTGTAACATTTTATCCGGTGTCTTAATACTTGAAGACTCTTCAGAACATGCCTGTTCTTCGATATACTCACAAGAATTGGCCAAATCTGCCCACCACCAATAAGGGGTAGAGAACCCATTCAATGCTAACTCATAACTATGAGAAACATGGTCGAAAGCGTTTTTAAACTTTTCGTCAATCAACCCACATCTTTCCAAAGACTGTCTAGTGTAATAACAAAACGCTCCTACGCAATGTTGATTCAACGCAATTGATACATCATCCGAATATTTCACTACAAGTCTAGGACGTGGAGTGCCTTTAGAAATCCCATTTTTATTGGCGGGTCCATGATACCCAAACATCATATGTTGAATACCAGAAACCTTAGATGCTTTAATATATTTCTCAAATACCGTATCATCCTTGATACACATATCATCTTCAATTATAAAGATATGATCACAGTCCCGATCTAAAAGATATTGAATCGCTTTATTTTTGGATTTAGCAACTCCCAAATTAGTTTCATTGGTCTGAATATAATAGTTATAACCATCGATCTCGATGGGATCTCCATCATTAATAATGATCAACTCACAATCGATTCTATATTTGATCGATTCGAGTAATTTCTTCAACATGGGTTTTCTGTTACACGTCACTATAGAAATTCCGATTGTTTCGCTCATCGTTTTGTTTTAATTTGATTCATTAGAGTTTTGATCTGAGCATCCTTAACCATTTCTCCTTGCTGCTCACCGAGCATTTTTTCTAAAAGATCTACATTACTAGGGTCCAATACACTATCAGTAGTTTCAATCAAGTCTCCTTTATAATCAATAAATTCACCCATGAACCAGATTCTATCGTCGATGGATAATAAATCTTCATCTATTTTTATGAATGCTGGACAATCATTTTTGGGAAAAAAGATATCAGATTCCAGATTCTCGCAATATTGGTGATATAAATCAGAAAAAATCTGATCAGTATTGGATATATACTCAGGATTTATATCCCTAGAACCATTATCAATGATTGGGATAGCTTTTGGATTTGATTTAATCCAAAAAATAATATCAATATTTTTCAAAGATTCTCTCACTAAGGAAATAGTGGCGGCACAAACTTCATCAGAAATGATAGAATCTGAATTACCCTGTAGGGTATACACTAAATTATCTAAAGGACAACGATCAAAAATCGTATTTGATTTCTTCGGATAACTATCCAATTGCTTCATCATGAAATCAAGAATCTGAAGTTGAGTTTCATCAGAAGAATTGCTAGAATGTGATAAATTATTTTCAGTCAAATAATCTCTATAACTAGTTTTTGGGGTGGTATACATCGGCCATTTTCGAAGAAATGCTTTTAGTAAAGTTGATTTACCGGCACCCGCAGCCCCTGATATCGAAATCTTCATATGAATAAATTTATCATATCAGGTATGAAAGTCAACTATTTTTATATGTATCGATGAAGCTATCGACATCTCCATCTTTTTTTATCAACCAATCATCATATCCGAAATATGATACCTTTATATCTTCAGGAATATTTAAAATATAAATATTTGGAATATTCATTCTAGTAATTAATTTAGGATAAGCATACACCCCCATTTCTTTACTAAGCTGCATGGCTTTTTTCGGATTAGAATAATTTCTCCAAATATCGTAATCAGGTTGAAGCATGTCCTTAAAGTTTAATTTAATTTCTAAAACTATGCCATTAGATTTGGTTTTGGTTCCAACTTCTTTAGCGTGTCCTCTAGCGTAGTTATAATTAGTGATTAAAAACGTTTTACCGTTTGTAATTTTTTTAACATCTTCACCGTGATTCGAATTCGCGGTATTGTGATCCAATCCTTTTTTAAGAATTGATTTAATATAGTATGCCGAAGTTCCATGATAAAAAATACCATCCACTGTTTTAAAATCTCCATATTTTCTATACCTAATGTTGGAAGGATCTAATAGTTTAGAAACCTTCGATACCAAGGTCGAAATATTATTATCTTTTAATTCATCGAAATAAGTATTTTCTATAACCATCTCATCTAATCCTTTATCAAAATATCCAAACAATAATTGATAAGTTGTTTTTTTATTGTGTCTTATTTTGGTGAATAATTCATCTATATTATTGATATATCCACCAATAGATATTCCTAATTCTTTTTCAATATCCGAAAAAATAGATGGGTCGGTATCAGACAACTTCTCGCTTATAATCCAAAGCTTGGACCTATAAGCAACAAAATAAAAATTACCTTGGATGTGGGGTGTTCCGATCGTGAACATTTCCTCCAGAATGTGATTATTTCTATGTAAAATTTCACAATATAATGACTCCAAATTTAGAGTATCTTTATTTTTCATATGTCGATCGTCTCATATTTATGATAGCAGTCAACTTATTGACATATCAAATATTAGATTAAATAGTTGATGAATGACACCTAAAAAAGCACCTCGCAGGAGGAAAGAGGCAGTTGACGTAACGGAAGATTTTAAAAAAGCATATAAACAAAATTTCGACTGTTCGAATATAACAATTAAAAAACCATTCCCATTCACTGATAATCACACCGCATTCTATTATCTTACACAGAATGATAAAACCAATATGGTATTTTTGGATGGACCTGCTGGTTCGATGAAAAGTTATATATCAGTTTATTCTGCAATGGAGATGTTGCGTGATAGGAAAGTAGATAAAATCATATATATCCGAACAGTAGTAGAAAGCGCATCTAGATCACTAGGATATCTTAAAGGTGACGAGAACGAAAAATTCGCAGTTTATACACTTCCTCTCATAGAAAAAATTTCAGAGATAACTGATAAAAATACTGTTAATGCATTATTAGAACAGGAATACGTCAAAGCCATGCCCGTAAACTTCGTCAGAGGACTAACTTTCAATAATTCTGTAGTCATTATTGACGAGGCGCAAAACGCTACTAGGGGGGAATTGACAAGTATTATGACAAGGTTCGGTCGAGGGTCGAAGTATATTATTTGTGGCGATGCTAAACAAAGCGATATCAAGGATTCTGGGTTTGTTAAAGTTTTTGACTTATTCGATACCGATTTTTCTAGAAAAAATAACATTCATTGCATGAAATTTGATATACATGATATTTCTAGATCTTCTATTTTAAAACATATAACCGCTGTACTCAGCGTATAATACCTCGAATTGAAAACCCCGCCCAAAATATTGGGCGGGGTTTGTTTTTCACAACCATCGTTTAACACTAAACGTAGAACCATTCACATCAATCATAGATTCTTCTAGATTGATTAATCCATGAATCTTGACATGATTTTCATATATCTCACTCAAGGCTTTCCCGTCCTTGGTATTCAAAATGCCCTCCAGAAATCCCAAGGACACGTTACAATCACTACTATTTAAAACTGGCCTCCCTTCGATCATGTTGACTTGATCAGGCTCCTTATAATATTTATTATTCATTTTCTTTATCTATTTGGTTTTTCACACAATCTTTGAAAATTTGTATACATTCAGAAGAAAACCCCTCTTCGATTTCAAATATTTTCATGTTATCTTGAAATAATACAAACGGTGAATGTGTTGCGATGATGATTTGGTAATCTTTAGTCAATTCGGACAATATTTTATATAGCTCCACCTGTTTAGGTAGAGATAACGCCCTTTCAGGTTCATCTAAGATCAATGTCGGCTTACCATTTCTAGATAGGGTTCTGATGTAATCAGATTCTGCCCTTTGGGTTGGGTGAGATGACACATATTCCGTTAAATCGGGAGGATTCTTCACCATGTTTAAAAGCTTATTGATTTTAATCATTCGATATTGTCCAGAAGATGGCTTATCCATTAAATATTGAAACTGTTCAGTTTCTGTAGTCATGCCATCTTCTGATAGTGAAATATTGTTTGAAAACCACGCCCATTCATCAATCTTAATATCACCATCATTGTAAAATGATGCAATACCATCCCAATCAACCACACAGTCACTAGACGCTGGAGAATAGGCTCTATAGACCCAAGGAAAGTGTGATTGGCACTGCGCCCCAAGAGATAATTCAGAACTAATCTTAGACCATCCTCCTTTCTCAATTCCACAGTACGCTTTGAGCATTTTTAATAGTGTCGATTTACCGCAATTATGAGTAACCAATCCGTTCGCTAGACAATATAAATTAGTTTCGGAGTCTACATGAATATCATAAACATGTGATTTCTTAGAATTATCACGAATTTGAAATCCTATAAAATCGCAATCACTCTCGTATTTTTTGGATTGATGTATTATATATCTCTTTTGCGGAACCTGTAGATATTCTTGGAGTTCTTCCAAGCATTTATAAATGTCTTTGCTTCTGTTATTGTATATCCTATGGCATGGACCGTTCTTGTATTTCGGTCTATCATCAATGGAATTACCTAAAGTTATACCCCATAATACATTAAAACAGTAAATGATTGCGTTCACGACACTTTTCGATTGCATAGACAGTTCCATTTTCAATGAATTATTTCTTTTCAATGAAAATGCCCCATCAGTATCCATGACACCAGCTACAAAATTCAACAATGTATCTCTATTCCAATTTTTTATAACATCCAACTCAACATATTTTTCGTGAGCATATTTTTTCGAACACCATTTATCATAAATAAGATTTTTCTTAACCTTTTCGATGCTCCATGTGTGACTTCCTTTCAATTTCTTATAAGAACCACCACATATGTCAGATATTTTTTGTATCACTTCTTCACTAGTATTACTGATGTAATAAAAATTTTCTACTGTTGCTGTGCAACAGCCATCTCCCAACATAGCTCCTATTAGGTAGGAGGATTCGTCCACTGTTTCTCCGAGCGGTGCTCTATTATAACGTCTTTTGATCAAGGTGTGCTTTGAAAAGTCTTCAACCTTTTTACAGTTCTCCTTCGGTTGATTTCTTTTTTGTTTGGTTGCCCAAATGTGATCTCTTGTACATTCAACCCAACAGACCCCATCACTGGTCAATTCAACAACATCCTTAATTCCATTGTCAAAAGTTTTTAAAACTGTTATTAACTTACCGTTTTCGTCATAAACCATGTCTCCGATGTTTATGTTCTCTATATTTTTTACTCCAACATTCGTCAATATTTTCGTTCCTTCAGCCAAGCAGCCATTTTTTCCGAGTAAAACATTTACTTTATCTGCTTCGAAATCAAACTGTATACCGGGATGAAATCCGGGCATCTCTGTAAGAAACCCATTTAAAATTTTAATTGATTTGACCATATTGAATTATTGTTTGGTGTCCCACGATGTCCCAGAAAACCACGATAGTCCACTGGATGCAGGATTTTCTAACGGTGCTGGTAGCGGCCTCTTATAAAGATCTACCAATTTGCGCGGCTCCTGCAATTCCTTGACGCCTTCAACTGCAATTTCTCCAGTTGTTCCGATTACGACTCTTTCCCCGTCAGAAGCGATGTATTGCTCTCCGAATGGATGGGATTCTATCTTAAAATTTTCATCTTCTAATGTGTGGATATCGTATTTCATATACGATATATGATGACACATCAAACACAGATGTCAATGAATAAAAAAACTTAAGGTTTTTTAGATTGTTTAACCACTGGTATAGGTGTGTTCCTATTAAATCTTGAAGTATCTTGGGCATCGGAAGTGACAATCTTAAACTCATTTTTAGTATTGAATAAAAATGTTAATAGTTTTTTAGGATCACCAATTGGCTTACCATCCATTCCGGTCCCTATAATTCGTCTACCAGTGACAACATTATTTTTCCCAGATCTTACAATTTTCTGGTTCGGAGTAATCAAATATCCGGAATCTAATAAGATATCACCATACGCTTTCTGTATACCCCCCGATCCGACATCGTATCCTTGTCTAATGGAATCCTTAATATCTCTCAACCCTCGTTCTACCCCGTGTATGGGTTGTGTTAATTCTGGTGCGACATAATCCAATGTCTTCGCGATACCTTTCACCGCAGCCCCTGCAACTCCACCAATGCCTCTAAGGATTGGGGATTTGTGTATATCCCAAAATCCTTCAGCTAAAATTTCATATTGAGAATATTTCATATTCATATTTAGATATCAACTTCAATTCCTTGCCCCGCAACATTTTGCAACCCGACATCGATCAGCGCATCGAGATTTTTTCCGATGAAGTCTTTACCTATCAAAACTTTATGGGCATTTTCTGATCTATTTCCAATAGAGAACGGGATATCTTTAAAAATTTTATTCCCGAATTTAACATTGAATAAAACCACGGGTCGGTCTTCTTTATTCCCCGCGCCTAGATTGATCGTGATTGTATCCTGCACATGTTTCTCGACACTAATACCACCTTCTGTAGTGAACCTAACGATTTGGCCATCAGTTTCAATATCTTCCCCATGTAGAACATTGAATGCCCCATTACCAGAATCAAGCTTTGCTTTTAATGGGCCAATACCTTCCAGCGTGATGATTTCTTCTAATCCCACGATAAGCTTTTCTACGAAAAATTGTTTAAAACTTATCATTACATCGAGAAGTCTTCATCATCTTCCATTCCACCATTTGCAAAATCAGCCACATCGTCCAATTCATTCCAAACATCGGATATGTAATCCTCTGCCTTGATGATCTTAGCTATCATCCAAGTATCTAGCTTATCACTTCCACAATGATTAATAAGAATATCGGCACGTTTGATGATTTTTCGAAGAGCTTTTGTGATAATTTCATTATCGAGATCGTCATCTTCATCGTCGAAAATATCATCTTCGACAATCTCTGGTTCGACCTGCATTGGAGGCTCTAACGTGATAATAGCTTCAGCGTCCTCATCTTCGAAAACGTTAGAATCATTATATTCATCGGCATACATTTGATCATTTGATGTATTATAATTCTCCCATATTAAATTGTTTTCGATAGTTTTAAATCTTTTCATATAACTTATTTAATTAATTGATTTTGTTGAGTTGTTTTTTAAGATCTCCTCCAGATGTAGATGCCGATATAATACCTAAAATACTGGGAAGAATTTCTTCTCTAGCATTAGTATATCTTTTCATCTGCATCACCGATTGTAGATTCAATAATGTTGATGCTTGCTCTGGGGATGGCTCAAATAGAGCAGCGTCTATAAGATCAGCAATATACTTATCTTCACCCGCAGAGGTCATAGGCATGGTATCCTGTGCTTCTAGGGGTGGTTGTGTCACATCTTGAACATCCTGTGATGGATCAGGCATTTCACCTTGTTCTTTGATGATTTTCATATAACCATCAATTAGTCGTAAAGTTTTGGATTTCATATTAATATGTTACTTGTATAGCATTTTTACGTTTGGCGTTTTGTAATGAGTTTTCCAAATTTTTAGTGGAATCTTCATATGTTTTAACTGCCTGACCAGCCAATTGTTGGCGTTTTTTGACTGCTTGTTTAGCTTTCTGTGCTGAAGTTTGAAATCCTTTAGCTATGAGACCCTTCACCCCCGAAGCGGCGGTATTGCCAAGCTTTTCAACTTCTTGATCCACTTGATATGTTCCAGTCCCAGCATTAATACTTTCGGATTCTTCTTCGTTATTTGAAATAGTTAACGCAATTGTTTTACTGCCAGTATCAACATAAATCATGTCAGTTCCACGAACTAAAGATACAGGAACACCTTTAGATTTGAGAAAATCAATCAATTCCCATTTAGGATCTCCGGTATTTTCAGGAGAAAATTGTTCTAAAACACTCAAAAATTTCGACATATATATATTTAGTGTTAGCGCATAACTAGGAGTTTGTTTGACACCTCTTTATAATAATCCCCCATATCCTTCAATCCCTCATTTTCTAAATATCTTTTTATATGCTTAAAGGTCTTCGGTCTAGAATTATTTTGGAAGAACACTTCCAATCTGGGAATTAGTTCGCAGTCATTATCTTCAATCTTGTCGATAATTTCTGAAAAGTCCATAACATCATCAAGAACCTTAAATCCGAAAATAGTTTTAAATTTTTTCAATAACGTATTACGAAATTTATCTTTAGTGAGATTGTTGCTGTAAAAATATAATTTATAATTTAATTCTTGGGATTGAACATGGTTGCATATAATTTTCAAAAAAGCGTGTTTATAAATTGTTCTATTGTATTTTACAGAAAAATCAAAAGTAACGTCAATAAACATTCCTTTTAGAATTTTAGAGAAGAATATATTAGTTTCTCTAAACAGAGTATCAATATCAGTAAAAACTATACGAAAATCATGGAATATGATATTTTTACAATTTTCTTCTGTCGTAATTTCGTAGTGGTTCATTAATAATTGGTATTGTTAATTTTCGAGGGGTGGATATTCTGAGTGGTAAAACATGCATTGAATGTCCCTTTTTTAGAGGGAAACATAGGATCTTCATATAATTTCAATCCTGACACATCAATTTTCAAAACGACCATATTTTCGGATTTAATTTCTTCCAGTTGATCTTTGGGATAATTTGGATATTTTTTCTTAGTATTTTCATATCTACTATTCGCCAATAAAAACTTCAAGCTATTAATATTATTAACGTCTTTGGTTTGTATTAAATATACCCTACCTCCGGGATGCGAAAAAATAGTTCTGGAATCTCTAGGATTTAGACCTATTTTATCAATTTTCGACATATATTGTCTATATGTTATATGATAAAAGGGAACATTTAAATTGTTTGTTGTTATTTCACTAGGAAATTTTGGTTCTATTATAATTTTCCATAAGTTATTTTCATCATCTTCTATTATATTAGCTATACTATATCCATATAGAAATAAAGATTCCACCAACTCTTTCGAGTATTCTTTGATATTTTTTATCAACTTTTTGGATATTGTGGTATTGATTATTTTGGTTATATCATGCTGATAATCATCTCTCTGAGAATATTTAAAAGGCTCGACATCCAGTCCAAATTCCTCCAAAAACTTAATCAATGTCTTTTTAGGATAAGTATTAATCAGACCCTCATTCACCATATGATGCCAAGTCTCTATTCCAAAATGTCCAAAATTATCAAATTCTTCTGGGACAGATTCATAAAGATTTAAGTAATAATTAAATTGTTTGGCGAATTCGGAGGTCATTTTAAATTTAAAGTATCATCATTAAAACTAAAGTCAAGTTTAAAATTTTTATACTTTTCCTTTAAATGTTCAGGAATTTTTCCAATTCTCAGATTTATAATACCATTGAGGTATTCATCAGAATTTAACACATTATTATGTAATTGATGTAATAATTCGAGATAACAGGCTTCCCACTTACATGTAGCTATGTCTAAAACTTTTCTGGTAAAATTCTCTCTACCATATAATTCTAAATCTTTTTTTAATTGTTCAGAACTACCATAATAATTCAAATAATCACTAGGTTTGGTAATTTTTCTTTTTCTCTTATACCCCCGTAATGGTGGTTTTGTTATTTTAGACCATAATTGACATTTACCGATGTATTTCTTAGTAGTAATATTATTAATTGTACAATATATTATGCTAAAATGCTTATTTTCATCTATAATATCAGGCAATCCTATCCAATCACTCATAATAACTACTTAGTTTTATGTCAAATTGAACTTTTTAAAATTATTTTATAATTCGCTATTTACTTTCAAGTATTCGTAAATTAGTTAATGGGTGTAGTGGGTGGGCTTGGTACAATATATTAATAATAATAAATTATAATTAAGAATAAGATAATGTACATTTACAGTTTGCCGCGTTGCGGCAAATTTGTACAAAGGAAAAAATTATAATTCCAAAATCTCACGAAAATCGTAAAAGTCAAATTTATTTTTTGATTTTTTTCCTTTTCATTTTCACTAATCCTTTTCTCGATAAAATATTGCTCCCAAAAATCGATTTAGGGATACGTGTATCACCTCTGGCGTAGTTGTCGTCATTTGGTTCTCCGAGGTCTACAATAGGCTCCTGCGGCTCACCAAAGACCCCTCCTGAACCAGCCGACATATCTTCGAGAATTTCTTGATAAAGATTTGCCAACTTCTGTTCTTCTAAATTTGACAACCGTAAACTCATATGGTATTATTTAATAATGAAAGATTATAACCGAGATTACGAACGTCTCAAGCAAGACACTGCCGAATGGTGTTCGATTAATTTGATGAATATTGGAGATAAAGCTAAACAAGCTATTGGTAGGAAACAATGGATTGTTGCTAGATTATTCGATACCAAGCGGGATTTGTTTAAACTTCAAAAAGAAAAGAAAGTTCTCAAGCAAGCAGTTATTGACAAACTGGTGGTGAACTCCCCAGTGAATCTCGATAAGTCCACAATGACTGCAATTGATAATTCAGCAGAATTAGAATCAATCAACGAACAAATTAGAGATTGTGAGTTTTTAGTTGAATATCTCGAAGCTAGTGTGAAAATGTATACTTATATCGCACAAGATATTAAAAATATCTTAGAAAGTCACAAAATCCAAATCGAAGAATATTAACACTGCTAATAATGTTATTACTCGATTACAATAAATCTTATAGTAAAGGTAAGATCTTAACGGATAACAAAACTTTAGAAAAGATTCGTAAGCATTTCTCAGAGAGGATAGAAAATATTGCGATGATTAGAAAAAATACTGGGAATAATTACATCCCTGATAGGAATTACGCAATTCCAAAAACTGGAATGTTTGATTTCGGGCTTAGAGAAGAAATCATAAAATATCTAAACGATCACGATATCGAATTTCAGCTTACTGAAAGATATCTAACACAAACCAATACGGGATTTGATGTAGATACCGTTTTTGACGGACTCAAAATTAAACATAGAGACTATGGATTGGAAGCGGTTTCAAATGCTTTAGAGAGTGGCTGTGGGACCATTATTAGTAGCACTGGGAGTGGTAAGTCATTTTTAACAGCATCATTGATCGAAAATATTAAAATGACTAATATTTTCGATGGTTTCAAATGTCTTATTATAGTTCCGGGATTATCTCTAGTAGATCAACTTAATAATGATTTTATCGATTATGGCGTAACATTCACCCACTCTGGCTGGACAGGTAAAAACCCTCTGAAAGATACTGACGTGGTCATATGCAATACCGAAAATTTTTGCGCTTCTTTTGATAAGCATCCATGGATAAGAAACGTTGATGTATTAATTCAAGATGAGTGCCATCGCATCAAGGCAT
>JAYVIK010000020.1:0-51032 GCA_043770265.1 Flavobacterium sp.
ATCTGGTAAGGCAGCAAGAGGCTCGATATATCCCTCGTGACTTTGTAATAGCATTTCTGCCACACCAGCGGTTCCGCCCATATTTCCATCAATTTGGAATGGAGGACAAGTATCCCATAAATTATGTTTTGTGTTGTATTTCAACAAATTTTGATAAAGCATATACGTATGATTTCCATCTTTCAAACGAGCCCATAAATTAATTTTATGCGCCAACGCCCAACCAGTGGCTCTATCGCCTCTTTTAATAAGTGTTGTTTTTGCTGCATCCAACCACTTTGGTTTATTTGCATTAATTATATTTCCAGGATACAAGCCCATCAATTGTGAAATATGTCGATGCAACGGATCCCCAAACTCGCTATATTCATTTTCTGTTCGGAATTCTTTAATTTGCCCCGAGGTGCCTATCTGAATTGGATCCAAAAAAGGTAATTGTTTTTCAAGTGGTTCAATAATATTTTCTTTACCACCCAATAATTTTGCGGCACTAATAGTATTTAAATGTCCTTGATAAATCCATTGCTGATCATAAGCAGTTCCGGGAATATCGATGTATTTTTTGATATTAGGGCCCGAACGATACTGATTTTCGGGCGACCAAGAAGGACTGCATAATAACAAGTTGCCGAAATCAGGAACCTTTTTTACAATGCGCGAAGTAAAATCACTTGACCCTTTAATAGTAGGCCAAATTCTTTTCAATACTTCCTTGTCTCTTGTAAAATCATAATAATCCCAAATATTTTGACACACAAAAGGTCCTGTGCCAAAACCAGAGGTAAAACCGGGTTCAGCGGCTCTATAAGGGCTATTGCCAGTGCCTGCAGTCCATCCACTTGATGTTTTTTCAGGGGAGTAATTCTCACTATTAAATTTTTTTATAAAATCTGAAGCTACTGTTTTCTGCGAGGGTATTAGTGCCTCCAAATAATCCAAAAAAGGTGTGAAAGTCTCCGCTAAGTTGGTATTAAAAGCCGGCCAATAATTCATTTGCAGATTAATATTCAACCAATACCCACCTGTCCACGGTGCTGCTCTAAGTGCATTCCAAGTTCCTTGTAAATTGGCAGGTAAAGCTCCTTTTCTTGACATAGCTATTAATAAGTACCGCCCGTATTGAAAATAAAGTTCTTCAAGATATTTACTTTCATTGCCGGTTTTATAATCATCTAATAATTTATCGGTGGTTTTATCGGATGGTTTTTCACCCAAATCAATTTCTACCCGCGAAAAAAGTGTTGCATAATCATCAATATGATTTTTAAGAAGTACTTCATAACGAGATTTGAATGCCTTGTTCAACCTACGTGTAATTTCTTTGTGTGGATGGCGCAAACCATCCAGTTTATGAGCGAGCTTTGTAGAATCTTTATTTCCCCCAATAATTGCAGCATTGGATAATTCATACCTTGTTCCTAATGCCAAAACGATAATTGCCATATCAGCATTTTGAACTGTAATTGTGCCATTTTTTCCTTTCGAGTCATTTTTGAAAGTCATAGTTCCACCCGTATTTTTGACTCTGTATTGCGCTTCGAAATCCAGTTTATAAGGGTCTAAAACACCCGAAAGTGTAATGCGGTCATTTTCTGCAGTCACTGTTCCTCGACGTGCTTGCCCTAGAAAAGCGTGTTTAGGACGAAGGGTAAAAGACACTTTTCCGGGCTCACTGGCACTGAGTTTTACAACCATTACTTTGTCGGGATAACTTGTAAACACCTCTCGTTTATAATGAACGCGATCAATAGTATAGCTTACAGTAGCAATAGCATTTCTAATGTCGAGTTTTCGCTGATAGTTGCTTACGTTAGCTAAAGAATGAGGAAAATCAATATATGTTTCACCAAAATTAGTTAGTGCAATTTTTTTATACGACGATTCGTTTTGTGTTGAATCACGCATAAACATAGTTTTTTCGCTGAGTTGAAGTCGTTCTGTTGCAACACCACCAAAAAGATTAACACCAAAATAGCCATTGCCGAGTGGAATTGATAAATCTTCCCAACCGGCATTGGAGTCGGGAGCGGGTGTATTGTATTTGAGTTCGTACTTTTTGAGAGGTACTTGAGCGTAACTTCCTATTGCAAAAAGTAAAATAGAGAGTGTTTTTAAGTATGATTTTGATTTCAAGTTTTTCTTTGTGTTTTTTTGTAATTAATCTAACTTTCGGAAGCTATTTTAGCTTGCTTTCGGTAGGTATTTGCAATTTATGTTTTTTATAAGTTTCTCTATGAGAGAATATTTTTATTGATATTTCAACATCTAAAATGCTACATTTTTACTGAAAGTACAGTCGGTTTTCCTGCCATTTCTCCCTGAGGCAGATTTATTGAATATTTTTTTTCATTGATAGTGATTGTAATTTGTTTGACACTATTCATTTGTGGGTCTTGTACCGAAATCAGGTATTCATTATCCTTTTTCTCAACCATCAAAACACAAGGATCTGATGCTTTCAGCGAGATATCTATTCCCTCAAGTATTGTTTCAGCCTTATAAAAAACAGCTTGGATAACTTTTGTATCTGTCGATTGAATTGCCTGAACAATGGTGTCGTTTTTTAAAACCGAAAATGGCATTTTAAGGTTTGGGGCGCCTTCTCCGCAATACACAACATAACCATAAGTTCCGTTTTTTATCCTCTGGCCATGATCAACCCATAAACGTAAAATGTCCACTTTAGTCGGTAAATCATTTCTTTTTTCGTTGCCTTTATTCATTTTTACCCAATTAACCTCTTTTGTCTCGTTTACGAAATAAGCATTTTTTGTAAATTCGGGTAAAACGGTATAAGCAAATTTACCTTCTTGCTGGACCCAAACCGGTTTGCCGTTCTCAAAAAAAGATTGAACACCTGGTGTAGCAATTTGAGTTTCACCATTGCTGATTACATTAATATTGGCTTCGCTGGAGGTTTGATCTATAGTTGTGCGAATCGTTCCCTCCATTTCAGGGTTGAGGTTGGTAACTCCTGCTCCCAGCGCAACCACATAATCCCCCAGCATAAACCACGCTTTATGAGCTTGAACACCGTAGAGCACAAGGTTTTTTCCAATATTATTGCCTCTGTCGTTTACTTCTTTTTTTTCAGAAGCATTCATTTTTTCAAAAATAAAACCTGCTACAGCGTTTTCTCCGCCGTTTGTGGCCGCACCCGCAAAATTAAATTTACTACAATAGCCTCTCCAATTGGTAACTGTGGTTAGTTTATTCATTCCTTCGCGGGCTGTGACTCCCGGTGTGGCTGTTACATCCCATCCACCATTGATCTTGCGGTATTCATCCCCTTTTTTCTGAAAAAATGTCAATCCGTCGTTAGTAAAGAAATTATATTCATCAGCCAAATTTATAGCACTTTCTATGCCATCGCAGCGTACCGATGCCATATTCACTATCAGATGGTATTTTTCATTCTTCTTTATCAAATCGTCGTTGTTGTAAAACCAACGAGTGCCGCTGTAAATGCCTTTGGGATAATTCAATAGATGAATCGATTTAGAGTTGGCTTCGAGCATAAATTGATTTAGTTCTTCTTGTTGAACTGGGGAGAATGAATTTTTCCAATCCTTAAGTAATGTTTTTACCATTGCTTTTGTTTTAATATCTTTTGGCTCAACTGAATATTCCATAGAGCCCCGATCAAGACAAGGAGGTGTATATCCTTTATAATAATACCAATTGCTTCCTTGAAAATAATTCAACAAGGAATTTACATTATCTTCCGAAAGTTGTTTCGCCCAAGGCGAATCTGTTAATATGCTTAACATAGCCAAAGCATTGGAAGTGCCATCTATTGGGTATCCCCAAACCAAGCATTGTTGGCCATGTCCCCAACCTGCGCCATCGGCAGTAAAACCTTCAGTCCAAAATGAAACTTTTTTGGTGTTTTGTGATGTTGTACTCAAAGCCTTTTGGCTAACTTCGGCTATGACATCAACCATTGGTACTGATTTATACATAAATGCCACCGGCAAAATCGATCGATAGGCCAAGGCATTTCCACCTACCCACCAAACATGGCTGCGGAAACGATTTATTTGTACTACATTTTTGTCTGTGTCGTCCTGACGGAAAGGCTGTGTCCAAGCTTGTAATGCCACCATTTTAAGCATATCGGCTGCATCAATTTGGAGTTGATCCTTTATTTTTCCGGATTCTATCTCGTCCATTATAGGCAGAAAACTAAAATACGTATTTACTGCAAATGTGGGTAATGCAAAACAAGACGCATGGAATCGGCCGCCCTCGTTGGAGCGACTTATCTCTAAGTTTCCATAGTGTATGATGGATTTCAATACTTTATCGCTAAAAGCAGTAGCTAGATCTATCTCTTTTCTGCGGTAAGCTTCGGCAACTTCACTTATCCGACCGTATGCTTTCGTAAAAAAAGCCGCAACATCATTGTTAGTACTGCTAAAGTTTGTATTCAGTAATTTTTGATTCTTAATATCTTCTTCTAGCTTTATCATATCTTCAAAGCGACCATCTTCATTTAAAAGAGATAAACTTTCCAAAGCACTATTTACACTTTTAGATTTAGATATTCTGTAGTTATTCTTTGCAAAATACTGTCTATATTTCAAAATTGCGTCTGCTTTTTCTTTGCTTTTCAACGCATCTTGCTGATTAAAGTACTTTTTATAATTATCGAATGCAATGATACGTTCCTTTTCCTGTGCTATTAAAGCTACGTTGGGTAAAAGGAATAAAAATAAAATTCTGATTTTTAATTTCATATCATTAATCAATCCAATGAGTTGTACACTTAATTTTTGTATTATTCGAGTTGGGGGAGACAAGTTTCCATTTATGTTTAGTTCCCATTTAACATATTATCTATACTCAAGAGATAATCTAATTTTAATACTAGCCATTTTACTTTAAATGATTGTCCGCTTAGCGGACTAATGGACTAATAAAGTACACAGATGACACGGATTAGAAGGATTTCTAAGTATATCAAAATAAAAATCCGTTTAATCGATTAAAATTTGCGTCATCCGTGTGCCAATTTCAAAACAGTTACCGCTAACGAGTTCTATTGCTTGAAAAGTATTTCAACTTGATGCTCTAGAACTATTGTTGGTAACTACAATTTCACTTTTATTTCTTTTCCAGAATAGGATACTACTTTTTCAGCTGTATTGGTTTTCACTGTAAACTTACGTTTAGCAAGCATTCCTTTGTATTTTCCTTTGCGGTCGCCAATGTTCAATGTTTGGTCTTTTTCGTTCCAAGTCATCAAAATTTCTGAATAATCTCCTTTTTTGTAATTGTTGTTTTCAAATTCATCTTCGTATAAGGTAAATGTTCCATCGGCACCAGGGTATATCTTCAACAACAAATTGTCCCATTTCTTCTCGGTGGCATATTGTACCTGAGGACCAAACGGAATAATACTTCCCGCTTTGATGTATAATGGGAAAGTAACTTTGTCAACGTTACGTTGAAGCGTTGTGCCTCCTTGTAATTTTTCGTTGGTCCAATAGTCAAACCAATCAGCACCTTTTGGAAGATAGACTTCCCAAGATTTCACATCGTATTTTGTAATTGGCACCACCATAATAGATTTACCAAACAAGAATTGAGTGCCTAAATCGTGTGTTTTTTTATCTTCTGGAAAATCCATAAACAAAGCACGCATAAAAGTGCCATCATACTGACTTACGTTCCAAGAGGTGCTATAGATGTAAGGCAACAAGCTGTATCGTAGATTTATACATTGTTCCTGACCATCGTAACACCATTCGCCTTTTTGACCAAAATTCCAAATTTCGCGTGGCAATCCTGTACCGTGACTACGCATCATTGTAGAAAACAACCCGAATTGCATCCAACGAAGGTATAATTCCTGATATTCGGGACTTTTAGTACCACCTGATTTTTTCCAATCGAAAGCTTGAAAACCACCGATGTCCGAGTTCCAATACGGAATACCCATTAAAGAAAAATTCAAAGAAGCGGGTACTTGATTTTCGAGATTAGCCCAAGTAGAACGCACATCGCCACTCCAAGTAATCGAACCGTATTTTTGTTGTCCTAAAAATCCTGAACGGGTCAAAATTACCACACGGTCTACTGGATTAGTCGCTAGTTGATTGGTTGCAATTCCTTTGTTATGCAATAGGGAGTAAGCATTTTTAACCGTTTTATAAGGCCCAGCAAAAGTAGGTACTTCAAAATCTTCTGGTTTTACGTTCATGTGATCGGGTTCGGTGGAATCCAACCACCAAGCATCGTTTTTCATATAGCTGTAAATCCCTTTGTTTAGTGATTGCCAATACATTTCTATCCCTTTTGGATTATAAACATCATAGGGTCTACAGCCGCTTGTTTTGGGATAAGAATCAAAATTCAAAATCAGATTTTGTTCTTTAAACGGTTTCCATTGTGGACTCAAAGGACCAATTGCTGGCCAAGCCACAATCATCAATTTGGTGTTCAATTTATGAACTTCATCAATCCATTTTAAAGGATTAGGAAAACGTTTGGTGTCAAAACTGTGTGAATTCCAAATACTATCATTTACGTGTTCTGGCCAGTATCTCCAATCTTGAATGATACAATCAATAGGGATTTTCAAACTGCGTAATTTTTTAACCACGTCAACACTTTCGTCCTGAATTTTGTAACGCTCTTTGCTCTGAAAAAAACCATAAGCCCACAAAGGCAGCATCGGAGTTTTTCCGGTAAGCCAACGTATTTGCGACACCACACCATCGGCATTGCCGCCGTACATAAAATAATAATCCACTGCTTTTCCTAAACATTCAAACGAAAGCCCTTGTTTGTTGTCTTCAAAATCGGAAATAGAATAATTATCCATATACACACCATAGCCTTTGATGGACATAAAATACGGCGAAGTAGTGTGCATATTCTCGTTTTGAAGATGGTGTTGCGAATCGCGACGGTTGAATTTATTATCCAATATTTGTCCCAAACCATAAATGGCTTCGTCTTTTTCTAACAAAAATTCACTTCGTGTTTTGTAAAATGGTTTTCCACCTGCCAATGTATTGGAGAAATTGGTTCCGTAATCTTTGTCTAGCAAAAGATTTTCGGCATTTGATTTTAGAAATTGGATGCTTCCCGTTTTTGGATTAACTTTGATAGTCAATTTTTCAGAACTTAGGTTTACAAAACCATCCTTGCTTTCGACAGTTATTTTTGTCGCTTGTTTTTGCTGTTGCACGACCCAACTTTGGTTGGTGTAATTCTCTGATTGCAGTGTTTTATATACACGAACGATACTCGGTGAATAAAATTCAACCCGAACATTCATTCCTAAAGAACTAAATTGAATGCCTTGGTCGATTTTATCGAAAGTTTGAGCTAATACTACCGCTGGGAGCAGCATTAGAAGCAAAAAAGCAAGTTTGAATTTTGTTTGTAACATATTGATTTAAATTAAAAGATTATAAAAAAGTAAATTGGATTAGTTGTTAAAAGTATAAATGCTTTCCCATTGCGCCGTTTGATTGGGTTCAATATCAATCGTTACGCGAGGTTCCGCACAAAAAGATTTTTGCCACATCCAAAGCGCAAATGAAGTAACATCGGTATTCAACTCCATTTTAACCGACATTCCCGTTTTTTTGTTTTGCAAATGGAAATTTCCTTTTTTGCTTTGCAATTCCAACATACCAAAACAAGGGGAATAATCGGGAAAGTCTTCGACAATATCAATTTTATTTTCGGAAAATTGGACTCTATTGGGAGATACTAATTTACAATTGGCAGGATTAATTGTTCCGTTTAAGAACTGAAGCGAATAATCGGGATTGAACGCTCCAAAATCAAACTGCATAAAATTATGAGAATAAGTTTCCGTAACAATTCTTTTTTTGCCTGTGTTACGAAGTGTATGTTTTACTATTAACTTGTTATCCATTAACTCATAAGTGCGTTCCAAAACATACCCATAACCCAATGCTGAATTGAGCTGATGCGTAAAAGTCACGCTAGTTTCAGTACTTTGAACCGTCCGTTTTCCTTCGTCTATAATTGCATAAGGAATTGCGAAACTATAGTCTTTTTTTTCTGTTTTTTGAAGTACGCCAACGCCAATTTTGACAAAATAGCCATTCGCATCTGTTTCGTCATATCCCAAAGGAGTAATAAATTCCTCGGCTAATCCAGTGCCTGTATTGGGAATTAATGGATCGTGAACACCTGCGTCACCTCGGCCATTATAGTTTTTCCATTGTTGCAAATACGTATGATTTTTATAGGTTATCTGTCCCACCATACTTCCCCAATCAAAGCGTGCGGCTTGGTAATAACTATTGGTTTTGTTGGGCAAGAAAATCAACACCTCCATCTTTTTATTTTTTAATAATATAGAAGGATATTCTTGAGCAAAAGAGGTCGTACTTGCTAAAAAGAAGCAAAAGCTGATAAAAAGGAATTGGAATTGTTTTAACATTGTATTATTTTGATATTAAATTATCTTAAATCCAACAATCGGTATTTCTGGAATCTCGAATGCTGGCATACTGATTACTAGCCCTTCGGCAGTTTGTTTCCATTTTGGAATTTTATTGCTGCCTATTATAGTGACTTTTTTTATAGATTTAAAAGAGCCTTTTGCTAATTGTTTTATAAGAACTTTTTTACCGCTGTAACTGGAAACAAAGGCGATCAAATTGTTGTTTTTGGTTAGAAATCGAACTTCGGGAAAAATTATTTTTGATGTGGCATCATTCACCGCATCTTTCATTAAATCTTCAGACTCATTGGCAGATTTCACTTTCAAATCTGGAGATTTTTCTAAGAGTTCACTATCTATTTTCCACACGTTTGAACCGTAAATCACATCCGAATTTTTAGCCATCCATTTGCCCATAATTGCCAGTCGTTCCGATGCTTCAGTGGTTATTTCTCCCAATGCAGTTGGTCCATTATTTAATAAAAGATTTCCACCTTTAGAAACTACTTCAAGTAATTTTCGGGTTAATAATTCTGGTGTTTTATAAATACTATCATATTGTATGTGTCCCCAGTTTTTGCTCATCGTGATACAGGATTCCCAAGGATTGGTTTGTATGCCATTTCCAATTTTCTGTTCGTGTACTTTATAATCGCCCAAACCGTTGCCAATACGACTGTTCACGACACAATTGGGCTGAAGTGTGTTTATGATCGAAAGCAACTCCTGACTTTCGGCTGCACTTATTAGTTCAGGAGTATCGAACCACAAAATATCAACAGTGCCATATTGTGTGAGTAATTCTTTTATCTGTGGTTTTACTTTTCGTTCAAAATAGTTGTTAAAAACTTTGGCATCTTCATTTGGAAAATCGACTAAATTGCTTCGTCCTCCCTTTTTAGGATAATTAGTTGGAACATCAGGATCTTCCCAATCACGACCCAACGAATAATAAAAACCAAATTTAATTCCGTGTTTATGACAAGCATCAACCAATTCTTTCATTGGATCTTTTGCAAAAGGCGTCGTTC
The DNA here is from genome assembly GCA_043770265.1 of Flavobacterium sp. GTDB lineage: Bacteria > Bacteroidota > Bacteroidia > Flavobacteriales > Flavobacteriaceae > Flavobacterium. The sequence goes on from JAYVIK010000020.1 coordinate 9,466, forward strand.
GTTTAATATTATAATTATTCGATGGCGAATCAAACATTGCAAACCCATCGTGATGTTTCGCCGTAATCACTATATATTTTTGCCCTGCATTTTTAGCAATTAAAACCCACTTTTCTGCATCAAAATGGATGGGATTGAATTCCGTTGCTATTTTTGCATACTCCTTTAGTGGAATTTGCTCGTGAATCATAAAATGTTCGCTCCCTTTCGCTTTGTGACCGTTCCAATATCCCGCAGTTTGGGAATATAATCCCCAATGAATAAACATTCCAAATTTTGCATTAGTCCACCATTCGATTTTATCGGATTTTATTTGTGTTTGAGCTTGAAATTCAAAACTATAACAAATCGTAACCAATAAAATGATTGTTTTTTTCATTCTATAATTTAATTAAATTCACAAAATAGACATCATTTTCACGCATTGGTAGTTGATAATTAAAAACTTTATCTTTCTTAACTTCAACAACTTCGCTTATAATGGGTGCACCAGAATTTTGATCGCTAAGTTCTTGTACTTGTTTTTTAGTCAATTGATTGGGAGACCCCATTTTCATATATGAACCGTACAAGTCATTGCTTTGATAACCCACTTTTACAATGGAAAGCTGGTATTTACCCTCTTCTACATTTTTGTATTTCAACTGAACAGTTCCTTTAGTTTTAGCGGGAATTTCACGTTTGTAATAAACACCATTGAATACTTTATCCTCGGGTTGAGTGATGGTAAAATCCCAAATCAGGGATTGAATATCTCCTTTATTGTTTTTACAAACCCAAGCAGCATTGTCTGAACTTTTGATTTCTGTTTCTCCTAATTGATTCAAAAATTGATAGGCATAATAGGCTGGTTTTTTGATGGATTGGTAATTCAACAAGCCGAATCCACCGTGAAATGGCGTAGCTCTAGGGCCTTTTTCTTCAAAAATATCCGTAAATGTCCAATACGACATTGAGTTGGCATAATTCTCCGTTCCTTTTATTTTATCTAAAATAAAGGCAGCCGATTGATACGTATCGTGAATAGGATCACTAGACGAAAACGAACTGCTCCACTCGGTATAATGCAATTCTAAATTTGGTTTTGTAGATTCTTGAATCAATTTTCTAGATTTGATTACATCTTTGGTAACTGCCATCGGATCGGGATTAAATTGAATTCCTGTTTTTCCAGATTCGTCAAACGTTCCTTTGATCACAGAATAGGTATGAGTGGCTATAAAATCGATAGGAACATTTTGTTTGTCGCAATAGGCTATAATTTCAGAAACCCAGGCGTTGCCGGCACTAGCAGGTCCACCCACTTTGTAGTCTTTGTTGACCGCCTTAATGGCTTTGGCTGTATAGTCATACATCTTGAAGTAGTCGTCTTGCGTACCTTTTAAAAAAGCGTGATGATTGGGCTCGTTCCAAACTTCAAAGTACCAAGTTTTTACTTCTTCGGCACCATAACGTTCCGTAAAATGTTCCGTTAATGCTTTGATTAAATCATACCATTTATCATAATCTTTGGGCGGGGTAATGTTTCCTTTCCACCAAAAAACAGTTTCTGGTCCACTAGCCAAATCTTTGGGCATAAACGACAATTCTACAAAAGGTTTTACATTTATACTGATTAAAAAATCATAGAGTTGATCAATATACTGCCAGTTGTAAGTAGGTTTGCCTTTTTTTTCCTCAAAATAAACGCCCATATCGTCGTGTAACAAACCGTGCATTCGGATGTTTTCGAAACCGATGTCTTTTTTTACTTTTCGTAATTGTTCTTGCCAATCAGCACGCAAGCCTTCGTTGGCACGTCCAGCTCCAACGCATTTACGCCAACCTGTTTTTGTAGGGCCAGATACAGCATTTATATCGGCAGTTACCGTCCTTTCTTTAGACGATTTAGATTCTTTTTTTTGTGCAAATGTGGTTGTTGAAGTTGCAATTAGTACACAGAGAAGCACTTTTTTTATGGTTTTCATTTTTTTAAACTTTTATAATTTTGGTATACAAATTTAATTTTGGCTAGCCAGTTTTATGACTAATTCAGCCTCCGAATTTGGAAGTATTGTGGTTTCAAAACCAACGCGTAGTGTACCTGGATTATCTTGATCGTAAGTATTTACAGGTTCATTACTCCATATTTTCATTGTTACGGATGCTGGTGACTCCACGGTCAAAATCATTTTTTGTCCGTCTTTGGTTAATTCAATCTGATTGTCGCTTACAATTTTTGCGTCCTTAGGAGCAACCATTTGCCAAGCTATATTTGCTGACTTTTCGTTAGTCTTGATTTTATCATTGACGTGCAAATCGTTTTTTTCATCAAGATATACTTTGCGAATAACTTGTTGTACACTATTGGCAAAAATGGGGGATAAATCGAGTTCAGCGCCTTTAATATCTATGGTTTGAAAGGTATTTATGATTTTGGCTTCTCCTGCTACCAAGTGTTTTTCACCATTAATGGTTAAAGTGGAATGTCCTGTATTTCCCAAACGGAAAACATCCCATCGTTGTCCTTTTTGTTTGTTATTCCAAAGATCAACCCCTTTGCTCTCCAAAGTAATATAGGATTGCAAGCCTAACTCTAAAGCCCAACGAACGCCATTTTTTTCATACACGAACGAGCCCGCGTCCATATGTCCGTGAGAGGCATTGGCTCTGCCACCAACTACGCCTAGGTAAGCATCATTTTTATCATTCCAACCGCTTCGATACATAAAAATAGGTTTTGCACCCTGACTACTATAAAAGTTAATGTTGGGTACTTTTGTTGTTTCAAATTTTGCATCTTTTGAAAAAATTAAAATATTTGGTAACATACCTCCACCACCGTTTTCACCTTTAGCCAATTTTTTTTGCTCGTGAAATAGTATTGATGCATCATTCAGTTTAGCTCTGAACCAAAACATAGCGGGTTGTAATGCTGCTTTAGAACCGGAATCCCCATAGTTGTAACACAAACCTGATGGGGCTAACATCATCAACATATAGTAAGGCGAACGCATAAAACCTTTATCTTCAGATAGTTTATAATCAGTTCCTAAAGCGCTTTCAAGGGCTGCCATCATTGTAACCTGAAAACCAGTTCCATAACCCCAATACGAATACCCTTCTGGATAAGCGCCATCCGGACCATAACTTTGCATCGCCAAAGGGATTGATTGCACTGATTTTTCAATAATTCCTTTTGATATTTCGGGTTCTTCGTCATAAATAGCCAAAGCTCCGAGTACCAATCCTGCGTTACATACCTGATTCCAATTATTAGAAGAGGTATAAAAACTGGTATATTTTTCGTTACCGGCAGGAGTAAATGCTTTGTCAATAATGGCTTTTCTAACTTTTGCACGTGTTGATTCTGAGAGTTTATCAAACAACCAATCATAGCCTATGGCAACGCCCATTGTCATACTTGCAACATCAAGAAAGTGAGAAGGATTCCAATCTTGAAAATCACAAACGGCTAATAATTCTTTTTCTGCCCGTTCAGCATACTTTTCCTCTCCAGTTATTCGAAAAGCGTAGGACAAAAAGTAGATTCGTCTCAAAGCTTCATTTGAAACATCTAACAATCTTTTGCCTTTTAGTATTCTCTCTGAAGGGTTTTTTATTAGAACTTCATTTGCATAACTAATAATAGATTGATGAACAAGCATCATACTTTTATCGTTTTGTACTAATGATTTTATTTTTTGTTCTTCACCTTGTTTTAATAGTAAACGAGGATGCGCAGTAATTTTATCCGTAACCGCTACTAGTGGTGATTTAGTAGCATCGGCCAATATAGTTTTTGTGGCACAGCTTAAAAAAAAAGGTACAACACAAAGAATTAGAATGGATAGATGTTTACTGCGCATCCAAAGTTTTTTTAAATATTATTTACTAATTTTCGTTTGACGGTTTTCCTATTGTAGCCAAGATTCCTCCATCTACATACAGAATATGTCCATTTACAAAATCACTTGCTTTTGATGATAAAAAGATAGCGGCACCTTGTAAATCCTCAGGATCTCCCCAACGAGCTGCAGGAGTTCTACTGATGATAAATTCGTTAAACGGATGCCCATCAACTCGGATAGGAGCAGTTTGAGTAGTAGCAAAATAACCTGGCCCAATACCGTTGGTTTGAATGTTGAATTTAGCCCATTCGGTAGCCATATTTTTAGTTAGCATTTTCAAGCCTCCTTTAGCAGCGGCATAAGCACTTACTGAATCTCTTCCTAGTTCACTCATCATCGAACAAATATTGATGATTTTTCCGCCTCCACGTTGAATCATTCCTTTGGCAACATTTTTAGAAACAATAAAAGGACTTATTAAATCTACCGTAATTACTGCTGTAAAATCTTCTACAGTCATATCTACAATTGGCGTTCTTTTGATGATTCCAGCGTTGTTAATTAAAATATCAATGGGTCCAACTTCGGCTTCAATCTTTTTGATGCTAGCAATAACTGCTTCTTCATCTGTCACATCAAATAGGTAACCATAGGCTTCAATACCTACAGATTTGTATTCGGCTACAGCATTGTCTACCGCTTCCTGTGAAGAACGATCGTTTACCACAATTTTTGCTCCAGCGTGGCCCAATCCTTTGGACATTGCCATTCCTAAACCGTGAACACCGCCAGTAACAAGTGCTATTTTTCCAGTTAAATCAAATAAGTTTATTGACATAATTTTTTAATTTTTATAGTTATTATTTATTTTATTGTAATGATTAAAGGTGCTGCAATTTGTTGCGAAAAAGTTTGTAAATAGCTGTCCCACTGTTTTGAATTGGCTATTTTTCCAGCTTTGTCCCAAGCGGCTCCACTGTAATAAATGATTGGTTCGTTGTTTTTCACTTCGGTTTTGGCTAATATTTGTTTGTCATTTACCAGCATTGCATTGACAGTAGACGTTAGTATAGAACCAACTCCTGTTGTTCCGTGTTCTTTGTGCGTAGGCTCCCAATAGGACATTATGCCTTGTTTTTCATTTAATGAAATAATACCAGTTTCAGGCCTTTTTATGATTCCTACCACAACTGCTAAGGGTTTATCACCGTCGAACGAATAGACATTTTCGATGCGATTAAGTTGCGAACCTGCATCCAATGAAATCGTTTTGGTAGCTTTTACTTTTGTTTTGCTTGCATCCCAAGTGTCAAAAGTCAACTGAAAGGTAGTTCGCAACGGACCATTATCTAAGACTTTCCATTGTTTGTAATTCCCAGAATAGCGAATTGTATCGCTTACATAAGGTGCCATATTTCCAGCTCCTAGAGAAAATCCAACGTGATAATAATCCATTCCATCGCCGTGGTCAATGTGGTAATCGCCTTTTTTGTAGCGTTCGTTAAGTACCATTCTATTAGTTCGTTTTACCCACACATCCAATCCATACGCATCTTCTTTTGTTTTTTCAAGAGCTTTACCATAAGCACGAAAAGCGATTCGATCGTTTTCCCAAGCAAAATCGTCTTTACGTTCAGGAACATATCGGCCGTAGGTTTTAACAACAGCAATTTCAGGTTTGCCTTTTTGAATAGTAATTGAAAGAGTAGCATTTGCTTTAACATCTACTTGCAACAATAGGTTTTGAATCGCTTTCAGACCACGATGCTCCAATTGAAAAGGAATTTGCTTCTTGGTTTTATCGTTAATTACAACAAAGGCTGTAGTGTCGATTTGTGGATATTTAGATACAATAGCGTCCCATTTTACAGAAACTACAGCTTCTTTAAAATCGAGATTGGATTTGTTTTCGATACTAACAGTAGCTTTAGATTGTGCCAATGCAAGAATTGGCAATATAAAAACGAGTGTAAAAAAGTATTTTTTAGCTTTCATAGTCAACTATTTTAAATCGTTAATGGCGCAATGGTCCATATCGCCATAATCTAAATTCTCGCCTGCCATACCCCAAATAAAAGTGTAATTGGAAGTTCCTGCACCTGAGTGAATAGACCAATTCGGAGAAATTACGGCTTGATTGTTTTGCATCCAAATGTGACGTGTTTCTTGAGGTTCACCCATAAAGTGACATACGCTTTGGTTTTCTGGAATTTCGAAATAGAAATATACTTCCATTCTTCTGTCGTGTATATGGGCTGGCATTGTGTTCCAAACACTTCCTGTTTTTAGTTCAGTCATTCCCATTTGCACTTGGCAAGTTTCTACTACACTATTGACAAGCATTTTATTTATAGTTCTGTGATTGGCTGTTTCCAATGAACCTAAGACCACAATTTCTGCATCGGATTTAGATACTTTTTTAGTTGGAAAAGTATGATGAGCAGGAGCGGAGTTCAAATAAAATTTAGCCGGATTATTGGCGTCAAGCGATTCGAAAAACACTTCTTTTGTTCCTTTTCCTATGTATAATGCTTCTTTGTAATCGAGTTCAAAAGCAACTCCATCGGCAGTAACAACTCCTTTTTCACCTACATTGATGATTCCGATTTCTCTTCTTTCGAGAAAGTAAGCTGCTTTTAAATTATCAGGATTAGATAAGGCAATTTTTTTGTCTGTTGGCATTACACCTCCAGTTATAAACCTATCGTAATGCGAAAGAATAAGTTTAATTTCATCAGCAACAAAAAGATTTTCGATTAAAAAATTGCTTCTTAATTCGTCTGTGTTCATTTGTTTCGCTTCTCTTGGACTTACTGCAAAACGACTTTCAAAATGGGTATTCATATTTTATTTTATTTAAAGATGGAATGCTTTATGATTGATTTTCTTGTATTAGTTTTAAACTATAAATTGTGAGTTATGGAGTTTTATTAGTGGTGCTTTTTGTAGCATCATTCCAATTGTCGGTTCTAAAAGAAGGAGCTGGCAAAAGATTGGTGTTGTATAATGTGCCCACCACCCAATTGTCCCAACCATAGCGCACAGCAACTGGATTTGGCACTTTGTCACTTGTTACTAGTACCGTTTTACGGTCTAATATTTCAGCATTGGCAGGGTAAAACACCTTGTCACTTCCAGCTATTTCAAAATTTTGTAAAGGTTCGTAGGCATACAATCCGTTACTTGCGTTTTTGAATTTTAGATTTAAACCACCGTCCTTTAGTTCCAGAGAATTGAAAATAGGACTTGCATAATCTACTGTTTTATAACCGTAGGTTTGATTGAGGACGTTATACAATAATCTATCGGCAACCTCTTTCTTTTTTGGTGGATGGATAAAGTTTTTCGTTCCTATATCTAATGTGATGGCAATACCTGAATTCGGAATTAATTCTAAACATTGGTATTGTGCTTCGCGAATAAATGCGGAGTTTTTATCGGCTGATATAAAACCGTTTCCTTCATAGGAATAGGGTGCAATTTGGGTGTAATAAATAGGGAAATTACCAATTCCCCAACGGTTTCTCCAATCTTGAACCATTGCAGGAAATAGTTTTTTGTACTTTTCGGGTTCTCCTTTATTGGATTCGCCTTGATACCATAACATTCCCTTAATGGTATATGGAATTAGAGGATTGATCATTGAATTGTATAAAACTGTTGGTATTTCTTTGGGTTTTATTGAAATATCAACATCTTTTAAATCTACTTTTTGAAAAGTACTCATTACTTCAGTACTTATCCAAGCTTCAACGCAACTACCACTCCAAGAACTGTGAATTATGCCAACAGGCACATCCAAAATCTTTTGCAATTGGCTTCCATAGAAATAGGCTACGGCACTAAAATCTGAAACATTGTCTGGAGAAGCTTTTTGCCAAGCCGTATATTTTTCGACATCTTTCAACGGCGTTTTCGAGCCACTGTATTTAGTAACATTGAATAGTCTTAAATTTGGGTTATTCGATTTTGCAATAGCATCGGAGCTTCCATAGGCTGGTTGTCCCACATAGCCTTGCAGCGACATTTCCATATTAGATTGTCCAGAACACAACCAGACTTCGCCAAATAATACATTTTCTAATACAATATCCGAAGTTTTACTTTTGATAGTAATTGTTTGTGGTTCTTTGCTATTGGTTGTTTTTACATCAACCATCCAATTTCCTTCTGTTGTGGCTTCAACCATCATTGGTGATTTTGACCAAGAAGTTTTGATAGTAATTTGCTCATTGGCAGCAGCCCAACCCCAAATTTTCACTGTTGTATTGCGTTGTAAAACCATATTTGAAGATACAATTGCAGGAAGTTTGACTTGTGCATTGGTAACTTGAAGAAGCAATAGAATTAAAGTTGTTAGGACTTTTGAAGTTATATTTTTCATTTAAACTGTATTTTTTATCAACTCTTGCTCAAAACTCTGTTTTAGTTGGAATAGTTTATAACAAATTTCGATTAGTTACCTTCAACAGTAGTGCTCATCGCGTCATTCCAATTGTCTGTTCTAAAAGAAGAAGCTGGTAATAAATTAGTACCAAATAAACTCCCTACCATCCAATTGTCCCAACCGTATCTCACAGCAACAGGATTTGGAACTTTATCACTTTTAACCAGTACAGTTTTTCGAGCTTCAATCGTTGCTTTTGCAGGATAAAACACTTTGTCCTCACCTGCGATTTCAAATCCTAATAATTCTTCGTCGTAGGAAAAGATTCCGTTTTCGGCATTCTTAAATTTGAGTGTTACACTAGCATTTTTAACTTCCATTGCATCATACATTGGTCCTAAATAGTCAACAGTTTTAAAATTGTACGTTTTATTCAAGGCATTGTATAATAATCTATCGGCAACTTCTTTCTTTCTTGGTGGATGAATGCTTTCCTTTGAACCTAAGTCCAATGTTATTGCAATACCAGAGTTAGGGATTAATTTTAAACATTCTAATTGTGCTTCCCGGATAAAGGCCGAACTTATTTTTCCTGCTGGTATTTTATTGCCATCATACTTGTGGGGTGCTATTTGTGTATAATAAATTGGGAAGTCTCCAATATTCCAGCGTTTTCTCCAATCGGCTACCATAGCAGGGAACAACTTTTTGTATTGCTCAGGTTTTCCACGATTGGATTCGCCTTGATACCACAATACTCCTTTGATTGTATAAGGAATTAATGGGTTGATCATTGAATTGAACAATGCAGTAGGAGTCGAATTTGCTTTGTTTTTTTGTACTTGTTCTTCCGTAATAGTTACAGTCTCAAAACTCGTCATCACTTCGTTACTAATCCAAGCTTGAACTGAACTTCCACCCCAAGAGGTATTTATAATTCCGACAGGAACATCTAGAATTTCTTGAAGTTGACTGCCAAAAAAATAAGCTACAGCACTAAAGTTTTCTACGTTTTCAGGTGATGCTTGTTGCCAAGGGGAATATTTTTCTAGATCTTTCAAAGGTGTTTTCGAACCTTTAAATTTAGTTACATTGAATAGTCGCAGATTAGGATTATATGATTTTACAATGGCCTCAGCACTACCAAATGTAGGTTGTCCAAAAAAACCTTTCATTGGCATTTCCATATTGGATTGACCAGAACACAACCAAACTTCACCAAAAAGGATGTTCTCTAATTTAATATCCGAATCTTTACTATTTATAGCAATAGTCTGTTGTTGTTTGCTATCAGTAGTTTTTACATCTACAATCCAATTGCCTTCTGCATCGGCTTGAACATTGATAGCAGTTTTGAGCCAAGAAGTTTTGATGGTGATTTTCTCATTGGCATCAGCCCAACCCCAAAGTTTGATAGTCGTATTGCGTTGCAAAACCATATTGGAGGATACTATGGCAGGGAGTTTTACTTTTGCAATTGCAGGTTGTAGGCATAGCAAACAAAAGCTGCCTAGTAGAATTGATTTTACAATTTTTATCATTTTTAATTGATTTTTTAATTTTTAATTTTTTGAATTCTATTTTTATAGATATGCGTTATTTCAATAGCAATGACTCGATATTTTGATAATCTTTTCCTCTAATTTTTTCAAAAGCAAGAACCATTTGTTTTAATTTTTCTGGCATTTTTGGTGCTAGATTTATTTTTTGCCCTAGATCCTCTTTCAAATTATAAAGCAAATATTCATTGGAGTTTCCGAGTTCGATATTAACTTCCTTGTTAATTGCTGGTCCTTTGTAGGGCGGAATCATTACCCAATCTCCTTTTCGAAAAGCGGTTCTAGTAGATGCTTCAATGACTAATTCTTCTCGACCCGTTTTGCTCTTTCCTAAAAAAGCTTTTAAAATATTGTGACTGTCGTTTTCATTAGTTTTGTAATCAAACAACGAAGCAATCGAAGACAATAAATCGACTTGACAAACCAATGCATCTGAAACAGTGGGAGTAATTTTGCCTTTCCAATAGGTAATAAAAGGCACTCTTGTTCCACCTTCGAATAAACTGTATTTACCACCTCTTAAAGAACCGGTAGGGGAGTGACTTCCGTTTTTTTCGACAGCATCATCATAATAACCGTCATTCAAAACTGGTCCATTATCGCTAGTTAATACAATCAAGGTATTGTCTAAAACTCCTTCTTTTTCTAATGTTTTGATTAATTCTCCAATGCTCCAATCGGCTTCGACTATGGCATCGCCTCGTGGACCGAGTTCTGATGTTCCGATGAATCTAGGATTTGGGGTACGAGGAACGTGAGGTTGTTGCATCGCATAGTACAGAAAAAAAGGCTTGTTTTTGTGTTCAGTGATATAATTTTGAGCCTTTTCTAAAAAATAATCGGACATTTCGAGATCGTTCCACTTTGCTTTTTCGCCGCCTTTCATATACCCAATTCTAGGAATTCCGTTCACAATACTGCTGTTGTGTCCGTGATGCCATTTCATTGATAACAATTCAGGATTGTCATTTCCTGTTGTTTGACCTTCATAATTCACATCATAATTGACTTCGATTGGGTTTTTCGGGTCTAAACCTACCACCAAACCATTGGCAATGTAAACCGTTGGCACCCGATCTTGAGTAGCCGCCATTATGTATGAATAATCAAAACCAACTTGATTAGGCCCTGGAGTTATTTGCTTGTTCCAATTCACTTCGCCATTTCCTAATCCGAGGTGCCATTTTCCGACGATACCTGTATGATAGCCTTTTTCTTTTAACATTTTAGGAATAGTCAATTGATTTTCTCCAATTAATAATGGAGCTGTTCCAGGTAAAATTTTAGCATCTTTATTTCTCCACGGATAAACGCCTGTCATCAAAGCGTATCGGCTGGGAGTGCAGGTTGCAGATGTAGCATAACCGTTGGTGAATTTAACTCCGCCAGAGGCTAGTTTGTCTATGTTTGGCGTTGATAGTCCTTTAGCTCCGTAGGAACTTACATCGCCATATCCTAAATCATCAAGATAAATAAAAACAATATTGGGCGATTTTGTAGTTGATGATTGACTTACCGTTTTCGAAGTTTTGCAACTAGAAAAAAGAACGACAATATAAACTATCAATAATTTATTAATCCAATATGGACTATGAATTTTTGATACAAAAAATGGTGTATTATGCATTCCTGTTTCTTTTGAAATCATATTGTATTTTTGACTTTTTTCATTCCGTTTTTGTAGAAAATATTCAATAGTTTACTAAGCACTATCGCTATTTAGTGCTTAGTTTTATTTTTTTTACTTAGATATGTTTTATTTTATTTCAAATTCAAAACCTGATATTCTGAAGGTACTTCCAATTTCGCTAGTGTTGAAAAGAGATAGAAAGTCTTGATTATTCATTCCGCCGTTTAGGAAAACACTCAAGCTGGTTACATCAATAAATCTTACTTGACGATCAGAAGTTATCTTAACATCCCGAACCAATTCTGTGTTATTACCTGAATAAACCATCATTTTACCTTGTGCTTTTCGATTACTAATGGCACACGATTCGGTAGCATCCATAAGTGAAAATCCAATTTTTGTCAGTTGAAAAGTAGTTGAAGCATCAAAATCTGATAAATCCAATCCTAATAGATAACCTTCATTTTTTTCGATGCCAGTATTTTCACCACCTCTAACGCCTAAATTGCCATTATTAGATCTATCAATTCCTGAATCTGAAATTCCTTCGGCGGTTATCGTTTTAGCATTAATTTTAAATTTGAACGTTTTACCCAAGGCTTTATTCACAGTAATCTTTCCGTACGTTGTCCAGTCTGGCGTTTCGGTTGGAGTCACATCTCCTGAATCAGTTATTTGAATGGGAGAAATATCAGAATACGTTTGGTTCCCTTCCGAACCTGTACTTGGATCTGGCGAGTCAAGAACAATAACATTACTTTGAAGTTTAAGTTCTTGTTTTTGTTCTGTAAAAGTGATTTTAAAATTGGCTTTTGAGTTTTCAGGAATTTTAGAATCGAAACCAATCATCGAAGTTCCCTTGTTTATTTGGTTGTAATCTCCATAATTTCCCTCTTTAAATTCCGCTTTGATTTTGCTTGGATCTTCTGATGGTCTTAGAGCTAGTTTAAAAGGAACGTCAGCAGTGAATTTGACCAACATTATTTTTCCTTTTTGGGAAAGTTTAATGGTGTTTTTGTCCATAATCTTAGCTGTCGCTCGGGTTACCATATTCCATCGAAGGTCCACCGGATTCGCATTGGTTTCAACAATATCTTCGATTTTAAGGTATGAATTATCTACGATAACAGCCTTTCGCGTAGCGGATTTAAGTTCATTTTTTAAGTTTAACACTGCTGTTAAATCGAATTTGGCTCCCAATTCTTTGTTTTTTTCAAAAGACTCGACGATAGAAGCTTTTCCTTTTACGTTATGCTTTTGATTGTTAATGGATAAAGTATTGTGATTGAAATTGTTGTATTTGAATACATCCCATCTTTCTGCTTCTTGCTCTAAATCCCAAATTTTAACCCCTTTGTTCTCTAATGTAATGTAACTTTGCAGTCCAAAATCACTAGCCCATCGTAAACCATCAACATCATAAACAAAGGTTCCTTGATCCATGTGCGAATGGCCGTCTGCAGCACTACCACCTTTTATTCCTAAATACTGACCATTAGAGCCTTTCCAATCGGTACGCACTAAGGCTACGGGAGTTGTACCGTGACCTACATAAATTTTTTGTTTAGGCAAATCTGTTTTTAGTAAGTTTAAATTTTTACCAAAAATAAGTGCGTTAGGTAAAATTCTTTCACTATCAGAACTTTCGGCAATGGTGTAAAGTCCATCGTTGATGAGTTCAATTTCTTTGGCGATTAAGGACGTATTTTTTGTTCTTTCTGCAAACCAAAACATAGTTGATGCGGCAACTTGCTTTTCGCCACAATCCGAATAATTGAAAAGACTTCCTGAATTTCCTGCGGCAAACTGCATATAATTGGCAGTATTCATAAATCCTGGTGATTTTGACAGTCCATTATCAGAACCTAATGCCGATTCTAAAGCGGCTATCAACATTACTTCGAAAGTAGTTCCGTAATTCCAATAACCCGGTCCTTCGGGATAATTTCCGTCAGGAGCATAGACTTTCATTGGTAAAAGATTTGAAATTAAAGCTCTTTCGATAATGGCAGTAGATTCTTTTTTTTCATCCTCAAAGATGGCTAATGCTCCATAAACTAAACCAGCATTACAAACCGAATTCCAATTGCTATGCGCTTCTAAGAACCAGCTTTGACTTTTTTCATAAGAGGGTTTGAAGGCGAGTTCTAAAATTGCTTTACGCACTTTTTGTTTTGTTGTTTCTTGTAAATCTTGATACAACCAGTCGTAAGCTATTGCTACTCCCATACACATTTCGCCAACATCTAAAAAGTGAGAAGGATTCCAGCTAGTGAAATCACAAACTGCATTCAGTTCCGCTTCAGCTCTTTGAAGGTATTTTTTATCTTTTGTTATTCGATAGGAATAAGACAAATAATATAGTCTGGTTAATGCCTTTCTGGATACAGCCAATAATCTTTTGCCTTTCATTTCAAAAACAAGTGGTGCTTCTAAAATGAATTTATCGGATGATTCTCTGATGAATGTATCAACTTTTTTGAATTCAGGAATACTACTTATGGCTTTTTGAAGTACAAGTTCATCTTCATTACTTAATAATATTCTGGGATGACTCGCAATTTTAGAATAATTGAATGACTCTACCAATGGAGCATTTTGTGCTTTTGAAATCAAGCAAGTTAGGAATGATAATAAAATCAAACAACTTCTAAAAAATTGAATTTTAAAGTGTACCATTTATAGTTTTTTAATAAAATTGAAATTAACGTGGTTTAAGCGCCGTATTTAATTGAGTTTCTTGAATAGGATAAGGCAATAACAAATGTCTTGTTTTATCAAAATTTTTGCCTGCGGCTAGGTAAGTTTGATGAAAAACATTAGCGTCACTGTAACCGGTACTTGCTTTGATGGCTAAATTACATTCAGCTAATTTTTTTTCGAGTAAATTCCAACGTATTAAATCTTGCTTGCGTAAACCTTCAAAACACAATTCACGTAATCTTTCATCGACAATTTCTTCAAAAAAATCATTGTGTGCCAAACTACCCGAGTAGTCGTCTAATCCTGCTCTTTTTTTCACCAAGTTAAGGCTATTTAGCGCAGCAATACTGGCAGCATCAGTTCCATTTTTTCCACCGATACAAGCCTCTGCATGCATCAATAAAATGTCAGAATATCTTAGAATAGGGAAATTAATACTGGTAAAATTCGCATCGGTGGCTGAACCCGTTGTATTGTTTAGGATGGTATATTCGCCATTAATGAGTCTTGTATTTATTTTTAAATTTTCGATATCTTTAGGTTCCCATCTTCTAAATTTACCCGGAGCATAATATTGATTCAATGGTGTGTCGAAAAAATAGGTCATTGTATAGCTCGAATTCGAAATGGTATAGTTATTGGCAAATCCAGCAATATTCCAAGCTCTTCTTTGGTCTTCTAGTGGATATTTGTTGTACAGAACTTGTCCTGCGTTTATTTTACAGAACCCACGAGGAATATCAGCAGTTCCAAAAAAACGAACGCCATTAATATTGCCCAAACGACCACTCACGTGCAAACCTGTTAATTCTAAATTTCCGAAAGATATTTCGAACAATGATTCTCTTAAATCATATTTGTCTTGTAAGTACGTTAAAAAATGCGTTCTGTAACTAGCATTTAATTGATGCCAACCGTCATTCATTACAATTTCGCATTGATCTTGGGCTTTTTTGAAATATTGTTGGTTATTTTCTAAATAGCAATTCGCTTCAACAGGCGATAGATACGGCTGATAGCCACCCATTTTTAAATAGAGACGCGCTAACATTCCGTGAGCAGCCATTTTGTTAGGCTCTCCGGGCAAGTATTTAGTATTATTGGCGTGTAACAAATGTTCTGCTGCGAAAAGAAGATCTTTTTCGACCTGCTTGTACACATCAGCCACCGGAGATGCAGCCATAACATTGTCTTTTTGTGAGGTAATGGGAATTAATCGCAAAGGAACCGGACCAAACCAATTTGCCAAATTAAAATAGCAAAATGCTCTCATAAAATACGCTTTAGCTAAAACAGCATTGTATTCTTCAACAGTACTGTAAATAGAAGGCTTTATGTTTTTTTCGAATTGATTTGCCAAATGAATGCAACTGTAAAAATTGAGCCAAACATTTTTGATGGGCACCGAGGAAGAATTAAAATTATATTTTGCCTCGTCCCAAGTAGGTCCTCCATCACTTGTGTAGGTTTCGTCAGTTCCGCCTTCGATAAGCACATTAAATGAATTGCCATACATTTGATCGTTCGAAAGTTGACTATAAATTCCAGCAATGGCAATATTGGCTTGTTGCTTGTTAGAATAAAAATTTTCCTCTTTCCAAGCGGATTTTGAGTCAGAATCCAGGAACTCTGAGCACCCAAGAAGGGTAGTTATCGAAAAGAAAAATATCGCGAGTTTAGTTATATTATTTTTCATTGTATATTATTTTTTATTTGCTACTAAATACTATTAAAAAGTTACTACAAGACCTCCGGTAATTGTGGCGCTTTGTGGGTAGGCAGAAAAATCCAATCCAGGTGTCAAAGCTCCGAAACGTCCAACCGAAACATCGGGATCATATCCTTTATAGTTTGTCCATCGGTACAAGTTTTGAGCGGCAATTGACGCTCTTAAATTACTTAATTTAAGGCGCTTAAGAATACTTTTCGGAAGGTTGTACCCTAGGACAATAGATTTAAGTTTAAGGTAAGAACCATCATCTACAAAACGAGAGTCTAGTTTGTAACCAAACGATGCCGTGGTATTGATTCCATCGTATCGCATTCCGCCAATTTCTGTATCGGTGTTTGTTGGAGTCCAAATATCTCTTAGACTTGTAAAACCATTTCTAGTTTGATTGTAAATAGTACCAAATTGTGCGTCATTACCATTCAGAATATCGAAATCATAAGCCCATTGCAATAGAATTTGCAAATCGAAAGACTTGTATTTGAAATTGTTTATTAAACCACCGGTATGCTTTGGTTGTGGATTTCCAATAATTTTTCTATCCAATTCATTGATAATACCATCGGCTGCATCAGCAATTCCATCTGCATTGGTATCAACGGTCAATTGGTCTTTGAATTTAACCATTCCGGGTTTCATTTGCGTTCTGTAGCTTGGTATTCCTGGTTTTAATGAACTTATTCCGCCATTGACTAGTACAAAATCGTCCAATTGATAGATACCATCGAATTGTAAACCGTAAATCATCCCCACAGGATTACCTACTCGGGTTACATATTGATATTCATTTTGCATAAACTGCGTATCCCATTCAGGATCTGTTAAAATTTCAACCTGACCATTGTTCAATTTTACTGTATTGGTTTTGTTGAATGAAATATTAAAATTGGTATCCCATTCAAAATTTTTGGTTTTAATGTTGATTGTATTCAATGTGAATTCTAGTCCTCGATTTGTTACTTCCCCAACGTTTTGTTGTACTTTATCGAATCCTGTGCTTGGGGCTGTCTCAGCATCTAATAATAAATCGTGTGTTCTCTTGAAATAATAATCAACCGTTAGATCAATTCGTTTGAATAAACCAAAGTCTAAACCAATGTTTGTTTGATCTGTAGTTTCCCATCTTAAATCAGGAACCGCTAAGTTTGTTTGATAAGCTCCAGGATAAAAGCTTTGGTTTTGTCCCAATACATATCCGCTTGAAGCATCAAGGGAATACAAATTGAAAGCATCATAATCTCCAATACGATCATTTCCTGTTCGTCCCCAACCTGCTCTGAATTTAAATTCAGAAACTGCATCAATAGATTTAACAAATTCTTCTTGCGAAACCTTCCAAGCTAGCGAAAAGGAAGGAAAATAACCCACTCTATTCTCTTCTCTAAATTTTGAAGAAGCATCTGTTCGAAAATTGACAGTGGCCAAATAGCGGTTTTTAAATTCATAATTCAATCTTCCAAAATAAGAAAAAATAGAATTTTCGGTGTAATTCGTGGTGGCAATCGTTGCGCCCGTTCCTATACCAAGATTGTCAATACCAAATTCATCTGTAGGTAGGTTGGTGTTTTGCAATCTTGAAGCAGTTGAATTTCTTGATTGCGCTTCAACACCAACTAGCGCATCATATTTGTGCTTGCCTTTGACATCCTTGAATTTTAAAGTATTGGATGTAGATAAAGTGTTGAATTGTCCGCTAGTGACAATACCATTTATTCCTCGGTTGGTTCTATCGGCTTCTTGCGTGCCTCGTTTGTAGAACAAAGAGGTTTTGTTAAATTTAGTCCAATAATTACCATTTACTGTCAATGTAAATTTTTTCAAAAAACTGTAATTAAGCCCAAGTGTTGTTGCAAATTCGTCGTTTTTATTACTACGAACAGTATTGTTTAATGATTTTTCAGGATCAAAAAGGTATTGGTCTTGAAATTGAAAATCTTCTTCTTCCTCATCTATATCTACTGTTATTGGATTGATAGGGCGAAATGAAACCGCATCCTTAATAACGCTGGTGGCTCTATTTCCTGCTACTTGCAACCCCTCTTGTATTCCTTTACTGTAGGTTAATTGTCCATTAAACTTTAAATTCTCGTTGACCTCGCTGATGAATTTTAATCTGTTGGTGAATTTTTTGAAACCAGTTGTAATTAACGTTCCTTCTTGATCGATATAACCACCACTGTAATAAAAAGATCCTTTTTTAGTTCCGCCGCTGATAGCGATATTATTATCTCTAACAATAGCATTTCTAAAAATTTGGTCTTGTCGGTCTATGCCTTTTACATTTCTGTATTTTTCAGGATCGCCCCAACTTCTTATAAATCCGGCAACATTCGTACCGGGTACAAAACTATCATTGGCATAGGCCAATGTTTCTTGGTACTTAACATAATCGTAAGGTCCCATAACTTCCAAACGGAACGGAATGTATTGTACACCCATCGAGCTCGAAAACCGAACTTCAAATTTGCCATCCGTTCTTCCTCCTTTGGTATTGATAATAATTACCCCGTTGGCACCTCTAGAACCGTAAATTGCTGTTGCAGAAGCATCCTTTAGAATGTCGAAATTTTTGATATCATTGGTATTGATACTTGCTGGATCAAAATTTTCAAAAGGAATACCATCCACTACATACAAAGGTGCGTTAGAACCCGTAATCGAATTTCCTCCTCGAATCACAATATCTAGCGCATTTCCTGGTGTACCATCATTAGAGGTCACTTTAACTCCTGCCGCTCTACCTGCCAAAGCTTGGTCAAAATTGACCGTTGCTGTTCTGGCTATATCTTCTACTTTGATTTTAGAAACAGAACCTGTTAAATCCTTTTTCTTAACAGCATCATAGCCTATCAAAACAATCTCGTCAAGCTGTGTGGCATCGGAAACTAAGGAGACGTTGATCTCTTCACTATTTAATACTTTTACTTCTTTATTTTGATACCCAATGAACGAAAATACTAAGATATTTGCAGGTTTTAGATTGTCAAGTTTGTACAAACCATCCATATTGGTAACTGTTCCTTTGCCGGTACCTTTAATAATCACGTTGACTAATGGAATCGGAATGCCATTGCTATCTGTAACTTTCCCTTTAATGGATTTTTGTCCCAGAACAGTAACTGTAGAAAGGATGAAGAGTAGTATTGTTAATTTTATAAGTTTCATTTTGAATTGGTTTTATTAAATCATAATTGGTTTGATTAGAAATCTTGAGCGTTGCCTATTCTGATGCTTTAAAATAAAGATCAGAAAAATAAAACGAACCACCTCGGCCTGGTGCGGTAGCATTGTTGAGTAATGAACCTTGAAAATAGGAAGCCACCTTGAATGCTACAGTATAATTTTTAGAAATTTGAGATACTGGAATATCATACGTACATCGCACCCATTTGTTATAGAAAGTGGTGCTCGGATTTTTGCGACCATCAGGATCAAGACCTTTTTGATCTCCTGGGTATGGCGTTCCTATAAATTGAGCTCCCCAAGGCGCTCCAGTTGAGTTGGCACCGCTTACCCCTTCACTTCGTTGGCATTTCATTGCTTTATTTACTTGAGTCCAAGTGCCATTCAACCATTTGCCACTGGCATCTTGAATGTCGCCTCCTTTATAATCTGTAGAAATGTAAACTTCTAAATCTACTGGCGTTCTACCATCGGCCAAGTAGATTTGAAAAGCTGGCATATAATGATAGGTAAAGGAAAGCTTGAACCCAAATTGAAATGGAGTTAAATCTTGTGTAGTGGCTACCATCCACGAACTTGTAGGATCGGTTACAGTAGCTCTATTGGTTTGAACCTCTAAAATAGTTTGTGCAGTATTCGTGGCAGGTCTTTCAGCAGGAGCAACAAATGCTCTTGCTGTTGAGTTGTCCAGTTCGCCCCAAACATCTTCGCCATTTCCTAAAACATCTACTTGTACTCCAAATCCTTCGCCACCTGCTGGAAAGGAACCTGTGGTTTTTAATGTGGGATAGAAAAACAAAATAGAATCTAACGGTACTGTAACTGGAGAATTTGATATTATTAATGTAATACTATTCGAAAAAGGAACTACCTCGTTACTTATTTTACTAATTATTTTTACAATCGGTTTTAGCGTTTCGTTTGCTGTGTATTGATAAGAAGGCAATAAACTGATAACACCTGTGGCACTATCGATCGATAATTTATCGGTATGACTACCCAACTCGAATTTTATTTCTGGATTGGTATTAGGTACAAAAGGTTTGGTTGATTTGTTTCCGGTACCAACAACCAAATTTTGATTTTTTGGAGAGTAAATTAAAACGGTGGGTAAAAGAGGCCCTACGTTCAAGTAAAATGCTTTTTCAAAAACAGTCGAGCTTATAACTCCCTTTACGTCTGTGCTCACTTTTATGGCAAAATAATAATCGCCTACTGTAAAGTTATTTGCTTCTGCAATAGTTAAAATACCATTTAGAGAAGTATCAAATGCAATTCCGGTCGAAATTATATTCCCGGCAGCATCAAGAGTATTTATATTTTTAGTTACCGTTTGACCGATGGATACATTTTGCAAATAAGATTCATCCAAAACCGTTCCGTCGGCTTTTTTGATGCTTACTAGTTCGTAAACAGGAATAGCACCTCCTGTATCTACCGTTGGAGGATTGGTTCTAACACTTTTACCCTCTCTGGCGCCTTTGATGTCCATATAGCGAAGGTCTGAGGGTGTGTTCGATTTGACTACTTCATCGGCAAATGATGTGGTGTCACATGATACAAGACCAAAAATAAGAAGTAAAGCTGCAAAAAGCTGTTTTTTTCCCATGATGTAAAAAAGTTTTAAAAAAATTAGTTGTATGGAGGATGTCTTTAATGTTAATCAGAAAACAAATATCGAATTAATTTAAATTTTTTACAAGGTGTACAGCGTCTAATTAAAGGGGTTTTTTAAACTTATTAAGCAGCCCTTCTACAGGAGAAACAAGCGGGTTGCATTTCATTTTCTCCAACGGATTAACCCCTTTAAAAAGACGATAGCCCCCTTATAGTCAGAAGAGATAGTTTCTAAATTGCACCACAATATTTAGTTAATAACTACGCCGTTTAGCATTAAAAAAATGAATCTGTTACTAAAGGTGTTAAAACAGCATAGATTTTCAATGTTATAACAAGGGTATTATAATCTTGTTCGAAGAAAAATACTGATTTTCTAAGTAAAAGAAGCGTAGTACTGACAAAATTTAAAAACAGAAATATACTTATTAACACACAAACAACAATTGAATACTAACATAAAAACAATAAAAGGCAGAAAATTAATTCATTTAAAACAAAAACCAATTAAATACAAAAATTATGAAAAGAATTACTTTAAAAATCGGATTAACAATGGCGCTGTTAGTTCTAGTAGGAGGGATGTACAGTCAGACCCTTTCACCTGTAAATAATACGATAAGGTTGACCTCGCTAAGTCCAACTGCAGGGGGGACAAGTGGAACTACTGCCAATCAAGACACTAGTGTTTTGACTATTGACGCAGCAGGAGTTGTAACTGTTGCAACTGATTTCAATCCAACCGCCACATTACCAGCCAGCGGAAGTGTAACAACTACTGGTACAGTTACAATTCCAGCAGCAAGAAGCAAAACATTTTCAATAATATTAAGTTCGGCTTTGGTTATTAATCAAACTACTGGAGTAGATTATGGGTCGATAACAACTCCGCTTGGCATACACAGAGCTAGTGATGGAGCTATAGGGACACAAGGCCCAGTGGGAACTACAACTCCAACTACAGGTATAGATTTAGGCGAGGGTTTGACGTTTGGTTTTGATTTGACTAATTTACCTTCGACAGTTGGTTTACAAATTACTAAAGTTTACTTATCAACCTTTAATGCTGCAGAAACTTGTACAATAGTCAATAGACAAGATACAAGTAGCATAACAACAGTTATTGGTACTTCAGGTGGTACTGCAAATAAAGATATTACTAGTTTAAATATTATCCTAACAGGAGGAACATCAGATTCAGACGCAGTATCATTCTTTAACACCTCTGCCGCAGCGCAGAGTTTTAGAATTACCAGTATAGAATTCAAACTTGTGGCATTAAGCTCGACTTGGAACGGAACGGCTTGGTCTAATACGACACCCGGTCTAACAGTAGATGCTATAATCGAAGGTAATTATTCAGCCTCAGCGAGAGGTAGTTTTAGTGCCAAAACATTGACAGTGAATTCAGGTTCATTGGTAATCGAAGATACAAAAGCAGTACGGGTTGCTAACGAAATTGTAAACAACGCTGGAAACACAGGTATTGTTGTAGAAAGTGGTGGTTTTTTGCGCCAGGATAATGCAGCCTCAGTAAACACAGGAGCTATTACCGTTAAACGAAACAGTAATTCATTAAAACGTCTCGATTATACGATGTGGTCGTCTCCAGTATCAGGTAGCCGAACTTTAGCCGCCTTTTCTCCTTTTACTTCGCAATCTCCAAATCGTTTTTATACTTACAACGGAGGCACTAATGTATATGATAGAGTTGACCCATTAACAACTTCATTTAATGCAGGTAATGCAGGTAAAGGATTCTTAATTCGTATGCCAAATGAAAATCCTTTAGAGCTTGGAACTTCTTCTGCTTACTATTTAGGAACTGCAGCCATCACCTATAATGGAGAATTTATTGGAACACCAAACAATGGAACTATTACATTAAGTGGTTTGACTGCCAGTACATTTTATTCCGTAGGAAATCCGTACCCAAGTACCTTATCAGCTGCTTTGTTTTTGAGCGGTAATACTACCGGTGGGACTTTGTATTTCTGGAGAAAAACAAACGCTGTTGTTAACGAAGCTCCTGGTAATGGAACTGCTTATGCAACAAGGACATCTGTGGGTGGCACAGCTAGTGGATCTTCTGCACCAAACGATCTTGTTCCATCCGCAGAAATAGCAGTAGGACAAGGGTTTATTGTACAAACAGGAGCAACCACAAGCTTAACTTTTACTAATACAATGCGTGCTAACCCTCCAACTATAGGAACTCCATTTTTAAAAACTAAAGCTGAGGCTACACCAGATCGAGTATGGTTGAATCTTACCAATGCAACTGGAGCGTTTAGCCAAGCCTTAATTGCATATTTAGACACAGCAACTCTAGGGTTAGATAATGGTATAGATGGTGAATACATCAATGACAGCTCACTGGCCTTGACCTCAAACATCAACAACAAAGAATACACCATTCAAGGCCGTCCTACTTTCGATCCTAGCGATGTGGTTGCCTTAAACTTCAAAACCGCCATTGCTGGTGATTATACCATTGCCATAGATCATTTTGATGGCTTGTTTGCTACAGGACAAGATATTTATCTCAAAGACAACAACACGGGTGCTGAAACAGACTTGAAAGCGGGGGGCTATAATTTTACAGCAGCAGCCGGAGTAGACAATGCTAGATTCTCCTTGAAATACCAAAAAACATTGAAAGTTATCGATTCAGAATTTAACGAGAATAGTGTAACTGTATATGCAAAGAATGGTACTTTATATGTAAATTCTGGAGCTAGAGCAATTAGTAACATCAAAGTGTTTGACGTTCAAGGAAGATTAATTGCTGAACAAAAAAATGTGAAATCAAACACCGCCTCTTTCTCTAACTTGAAAGCAAATCAAGCTTTGATCGTTCAAGTAAGCGGGGATGACAACAAAGTAGTGAGTAAAAAAATAGTTAACTAATACGAATTCATTGGAATTCATTAATTTTAAAAAATATCAAAGATGAAAAATAATTTATTAAAATATTATATCGTTGCTTTTTACTTTTGTTCGACTTTTATGCTTTTTGCTCAGCCGGGAGCTACTGGAGAAGGCGGAATAGAAAGTGATAGTGATTCAACACCAGAAACAGCACCTATTGATGATTATGTTTGGGTACTAGCATTAGTAGGGTTGGTTTTTATAATCCTCAAGTTCAGAGCAATCTACAAGCAAGAAAACGCGCTAGAAAAATAGATCAAAAATTGTTTTATTAAAATAACCCCGCCCTTTACTTGGGCGGGTTATTTTTTTCTTTAAAAACTGATAAATCTTGTTTTAAAAGCGCAATCAATTGGATTAAAATTATTTTTAAGGCACTACTGATTTTTGTGTGAAAACAAACTTGAGATCAATTTAAACCACACAGAATCGATGCTAAAATGGTAAAGAAGATTGTCATAAAAAATATTTTTTGCACAGCGTAGAAAATAATCCAAACCTCGATAATTATTAGGGACGAACAAACGAAGTAAAACTATTTAGAAGAGAAGCGACTTCAAAATTTCCGAAATCTATGTATTAGTACTGAAACTATGTGATTAAAATTTCACAATATTTCCATTGGAACCTGATTAAAAATCAAACTCTAATTATTCGAATAAACCAACAGATTGATAATTTGAAATAATCCAAAATTGACACTTATCAAATTATACCCATTATAATTTTAAAATAGTCAAATCCATTTTAAAATTACAATGGTTACTACCGATAGACACTTTAGGAAGTTCCACTTATCAAACTATTATTTATTGCAAATCAGTATTAGATTCTTTTATACTAAATAAAAATAGACTCTTTTTTTAAGATTATAAAAAACCCGTTTTATGAAAAAAAAATATGTTTTAAAAGCATTAACATTTTTAGTTTTTCTAACGTTGAGTGGCGTTTATGCTCAAAGTAATGTAATTACCTTGAAAGCTTTGCCAGGAGGAACTGAAGGAAATTCATTTTATTCAGATTCTTCAGTTCTTAGCGTTAGTGCTGCGGGTGTTGTTACCTACAGCAACAGCACTACTACTGATGATTGGGGTGTTACAGCATCAACCGTTACACCGTCAGGAGCACTGAGCAAAACGTTTAGTGTTACCCTAGGAGGTATGGCAACAGTTAACACAACAGCAGGTGGTTCTTTCGGACAAAAACTAACCGATGGCGGAGTTGACCGTGCCTCAGATGGTCTTTTGGGAATTCGTGGTGGCATAGGAGGTGGAATTGATTTGAATGAAGGATTTAACTTCGGTTTAGATTTGTTGACTTTAGGTAGTACTGCTGGTATTCAAATCACCAAAATCGGTGTGAAATTTGCTGGTGCGGTGAACGAAAGAGGCGTGATAGTGAATCGCGGTGCAACATCCAAACAAATTGTATTTGGAAAAAGCGGTACACCCGGGGTGACTCATCCTGTTACCGATGCCGACACTGATATAGATGTTACTTCGCTTAACTTATTTGTTACAGGAGGCAAAAGCGTCGCAGATTTAGTGGCTATTTTCAACAATTCACTTGTTGACAATAGCTTTAGAGTGACTAAAATTGAGTTAAAAGTACTGACTAACAATCTCAATATGGCGGAAATTACTAATATCTCCCATCCTAGATTGTTTCTGAAAGCTGGAGAAGAAGCCCAGATACTATCACTTATCAACTCTTCGCCCGAAAACAAAAAATCACACGATTACATCATCAAAACGGCAGACGAATTTTTAACTGCGCCTACTATTGTAAAACCTGCCAATGCGACACGAGTTTTAGCCGAAGCGCGTAAAGCTGTTGAGGAAATTTTTTATTTGTCGTATGCGTTCCGAATGACGGGGCAAACAAAGTATCTAACCCAAGGCGAAAAAGTAATTAACGATGTCTGCAATTGGGACAATTGGATTACCTATTCTTTAGATACTTCCGAAATGACTTTTGCTGTGGCTTTGGGTTACGATTGGTTATTTAACAACCTATCTGCGGCTACCAAACAAAAAGCAAGAGAAAAAATACTAAACTATGGGTTTTTAACCCAAAAAACAAAACCCTTTTGGGATTATACTTCGAATTGGAATCAGGTGTGTATCGGAGCCTTATCTTGTTCTGCTATCGCCATTTATGGGGATGGAACTACTCAAATGGACACTGAAGCTACCTACATTATGAATAGAATTTTGGTAAAAAACCCCAATTCTATGAACACCTACAACGATGGGAATTATCCTGAAGGACCGATGTACTGGAGTTATGGAACTACTTATGAAGTGGTGATGTTATCTGCCCTGGAGGGTATTTATGGTCAAAATCACGAAGGAATCAATCGATTGATTGCCTCTCCCGGCTTTTTAGAGTCGGCGGAATTCATGCAATACGTTACCGGTCCTACTTCGTATTATTTTAATTATAGTGACAGTACTGCCGAAAGAATACCACTTCCTGCTACCTTATGGATGGCCAAGAAAGCCAATAAACCAGAATGGCTAACCGAAGAAAAAAAATTGATGCAAAACGGTACGTATGCCAGTAATATCGGAAGTAGAGGGTTTTTGCCTTTGGCGTTAATTTATGGTAAAGATATTTCACTAGACAATTTGACCAATCCTCAAAAGAAACTTTGGACTGGAAATGGTGTGAATCCTGTAGCCTTAGTTCGAACGGAATGGCAAGGATCTCTCGGAAAATATATGGGTGTCAAAGGCGGAACTCCGACTTACAGTCACGGTCAAATGGATGGCGGTTTTTTTGTGTACGATTCACAAGGTGTCCGCTGGGGGATGGATTTCGGAAAATACGATTATGATGCTCAAGGAACTCTTGATGATGGTGACAATTCACAATTTGGTGACCGTTGGAAGATTTTCAGAGTGGCTTGTACGAGTCAAAATACCATTTCTATTAAAAAAGCTAGTGAAACAAGTTGGCAAAATCACAAAGTAGATGGCAATGCAACCATTGATGAGTTGTATGATACAAATGCTAAAAGAGGAGCTAAAGTGAATATGAAAAGTTTGTTAGGGCTGAACAATGAACTTTTGGCTGCCACTAGAAGTGCTTATATCGTGGACGAATCGTATTTTGAGGTAAAAGATTTTATCAGCAACGGCGCTTCGGACATCAATTTATATTGGAATATGGTGACTCGCTCTACTATAGAATTGATTAGTCCTTCTAAATTGCGTTTGACTTGTGGTGGAAAAAGAGTGATTCTCGAAGTAGTGAGTTCCAATCCTGCCGTTACTTTTACTATGGCATTTAATCGTTCTACTGATCCTGTATTTTACAATCCAGCAGCTACTGCCGATACTAAAAATCCAGGCACCGTGATGATTGGATTTGAAGCAAATATTCCTGCCAATAACGAAGTTACTTTTACAGTAACGATAAAAGATGATACACCTCTTCCACCTTCAACAGTGGAACCTATAAACAATATAGTGTTAGACATCCCGAATCCTAACACAGGACGTGAAGGTAGTTCTCTTTTCTTTGACACCTCTGAGTTGCATATTGATGTCAATGGTTCGGCTAGCATAGGTGGTAATTATGAAGAATATGCTTGGGTAGTCAATGGCTCAACCGACATTGCTATAGCCGATAACACCAAATTCTTTTTTAGATGGAAAGGAATGGCAACAACAAATACAACGACGGGTGTCAATTACGGGTCATTGTTAACGCAAGCCGGCATAGACAGATCCAGTGATGGTAAAATAGGAATTCGTGGTGGTGTTGGTACAGGAATTGATCCAAATGAAGGGTTCAATTTAGGATTTGATTTGTCATTTTTGCCTGCTAACCTGCAATTGCAAATAGTAAAAATTGGAGTTAGTGAGGTTTCAGGTGCCAGAATGGGAGAAATTATCAACAGAAAAGATACTACCAAAAAAATCACCTTTGGCGGAAGCTCCTCTACTGCTACAGTAAAATTTTCCTCTGGTGCGGGAGATGTAAATGTAGAAAGTCTAAATATTAAAATCACAGGAGGAACAATAGACTATGACCTAGCTTCCTTATTCAGTACAGGAGGAACAGGTGGGTTTAGAATGACCAAATTTGTTTTTAAAATAATAGATATTACCCCTACTTCAAGCACGTGGAACGGCACTATCTGGTCTAATACTACTGGGCCAAACTCGACAATAGAAGCAATTATTGAAGGAAATTATTCAACTGCAACAAACGGTTCTTTCAATGCCAAAAAACTGACTGTTAACTCTGGCTCATTAACAACCAACACCAATATTGAGGTTCAAAATGAAATAATCAACAATGCAGGTGTTGCAGGTATTGTTGTTCAAAATAATGGTAGTATCACACAAGTGAATCCGCTGGCTGTAAATACCGGAAATATTACTGTAAATAAAAATAGTAATCTCTTAAAACGTTTGGATTACACCTTATGGTCTTCTCCAGTTTTTGGTAGTCAAACTTTAGCTAATTTTTCTCCTTTGACCTCACAATCGCCAAATCGTTTTTACATTTACGACAAAACCCTTGGTACAGCAGGTTTGTTTGCTTCAATTGCCCCAACAACTACTTTTTCAAAAGGCACAGGATATTTAATCCGCATGCCAAACGAAAACCCTGCCATTCCAGGAACATCCTCAGCTTATTATTTAGGAACCTCCTCAATTATCTACACTGGAATATTTACAGGTGTACCAAACAATGGAACTATTACTTTAAACAGTCTTACGCCTGATACCTTTTATGCCATTGGCAATCCCTATCCATCCACCATTAGTGCTGACGCCTTTATCAATGGAAACGCAACTGCAGGGACTTTGTATTTTTGGAGAAAAACAAATGCAGCTGCTGGAACCGCTTATGCCACTTATACCCTTTTGGGAGGAGCAGGAACAAACACAGGAAATAGTGGTCTTGGAAATCCGAACGGGACAATAGCAATTGGTCAAGGATTTATTGTAAAAACAGGACTATCAGCCACAACGCTGAATTTTACCAATACAATGCGTACATCAGGAACAGGAAGTACTCAATTTTTTAAAACCAAAAAGTTGGCTGTGAAAGACCGTGTTTGGTTGAATCTTTCGAATACAGGAGGTGTCATTAACCAAACTTTGATTGGTTATATGGATGGTGCAACTCAGGGTGTTGATGATGGAATAGACGGAAAATATATAAATGACAGTGCTGTAGCCTTGACATCAATCATCAACAACGAAGAATATACTATCCAAGGTCGTCCAACTTTTGAGGCTACAGATGTGGTGGCCTTAAACTTCAAAACCGATGTTGCAGGGGATTACAGCATCGCTTTAGATTATTTTGATGGTGTTTTTACCTCCGAACAAGCGGTTTATTTAATAGATAGCAAAACCGGTGCTGAAACCGATTTGAAAGCAGGAGCTTACAACTTCAAGACGGAAGCTGGCGTGGATAATGCTCGATTTTCATTGAAATACCAAAAAACATTGAAAGTAATCGATTCAGAATTCAATGAGAATAGTGTAACCGTATATTGCAATAATGGTTCGCTGTTTGTAAAATCTGAAGCAAGTACAATCAGCAACATAAAAGTTTTTGACATTCAAGGTCGTTTAATAGCAGAACAAAAAAAGGTGAATTCGAATACAGCATCTGTTTATAATTTGAAAACGAATCAAGCTTTGATTGTTCAAGTAAGCACAGAAGACAAAAAAATAGTGAACAAAAAAATACTTAACTAGTATTATGCCTTAAATTAACAGAAAATACATTTTTTAAGTATTAAATAGTTAAAAATTAATTGATTAAGTCATTTTTTTAAATAAATAAATGAAATACTAATAAAAAAAATGATCAATTTATTTATGAATCAATCGCATTACCCCTTTTAATAAGATGGTAAATCCCCTATTTTAAAATGACAATATCGTTAATTTCGGATCGACAAGATGTAGGGCTTTCAGTTCTTAATTGCACTAAAATTTAATTTATGAAAAAAATCATTGTTTCATTCGGAGTATCAATTATAGCATTTTTGGCTACAACTTTCAGTTACGCTCAAAATAACATAATTACTTTGAAAGCTTTGCCTGGCGGAACTGAAGGAACAACTGTCTTTAGTGATTCTTCTATCTTAAGTATTAATGCTTTTGGTGGCGTTACCTACAACAACAGTAATTCCGCAGATGATTGGAGTGTTGCTGCAACGAAAATTACGCAAGCAGGTGCTTTGAATAAAACTTTTGGTGTAACTATTGGCGGTATGTCAACTGTAAGTACAACCGAAGGAAAAAATTATGGTCAAAAATTAGCAGATGGAGGCATTGATAGGGCTACGGATGGTGCCTTAGGAATTCGTTCTGGATTAGGTGGAGGTATAGAAATTAATGAAGGAATGGATTTTGGATTAGATTTAACCAATTTGAGTACTACTGCTTCCATTCAAATAACTAAGATATATGTGACAATGGCTGCTGGTGTAAACGAAAGCGGGGTGGTGGTGAGCAGAATAAATCCATCAAAACGAATTATTTTTGGAAATAGTGGTACTCCAGGCATCAATTTCACAGTGAGCGATACAGAGTCTGCTATTGATGTTTCTTCATTCAGTTTGTTTGTATCAGGAGGTTCAAAAAACACGAATTTAGTGGCAGTTTTCAACAATTCCCCAGCTGCTAATAATTTTAGAATTACTAAAATTGAATTAGAAGTAGTTTCTAATTCTTTTAATCTTACAACAATTACTAGTACGGCTCATCCTCGATTACTGTTGAAAGCAGGAGAGGAAACCTTGATTAATTCTTTGATTAATTCTTCGCCAGAACATAAAAAATCACACGATTATATTATTGAAACGGCAAATTCTTTTTTGACTGCAGCTACCATTGTAAAACCCGCAAATGCTACTCGAGTTTTAGACGAGGCAAGAAAAGCAATAGAAGAAATCTTCTTTTTGTCTTACGCCTTTAGAATGACCAAGGAAACAAAATATTTAATACAAGCTGAAAAAGTTATTAATGACGTTTGTAATTGGGACAACTGGATTACATATTCCTTAGACACTTCCGAGATGACCTTTGGAGTAGCTATTGGCTATGATTGGTTGTACAATGATTTGACAGCTGCGACCAGACAGAAAGCAAGAGAAAAAATAATGAATTACGGATTTAAAACCCAAAAAACAAAGTCTTTTTGGAATTTCACTTCCAACTGGAATCAAGTATGCATAGGGGCTTTAGCTTGTTCAGCTCTTGCTATTTATGGTGATGGAACCAATGAAATGAATACTGAAGCTGCTTTTGTTTTGAATAATGTAATCGCAAAAAATCCAAACTCATTAAATACCTACATGGATGGTATTTATCCCGAAGGGCCAATGTATTGGAGTTATGGTACATCTTATCAAGTTTTAATGTTATCTGCCTTAGAAGGTGTATTTGGACAAAATCACGAAGGTATCAACCGTCTTACCTACACCCCGGGCTTTTTAAAATCTGCTGAATACATGCAATACGTAACCGGTCCGACCTCATTATATTTTAATTACAGTGACAGTACAGCCAAAAGAATTCCGCTACCTGCGACTTTGTGGATGGCTAAAAAAGCCAACAAACCAGAATGGTTGACCGAAGAAAAAAAATTAATGCAAAATGGTACCTATGCCAGTAACTTCGGAAGCAGGTATATGCTGCCTTTAGCCCTCATTTATGGTTTAGACATCCCATTAGGCGATTTGCCAGATCCTCAAGCAAAATTATGGAGTGGAAACGGGACTAATCCGTTAGCATTAGTACGAACAGAATGGCAGGGCTCTTTGGGTAAATATATGGGAATAAAAGGAGGAACACCCACCTATAGCCACGGGCAAATGGATGGTGGTTTCTTTGTCTATGACTCGCAAGGTGTCCGATGGGGAATGGATTTCGGGAAATACGATTATGACGCTCAAGGAACAATAGATGACAATAGTTTTTCACAAACCTCAGATCGTTGGAATATATTTAGAGTGAGTAACACGAGCCAAAATACCATTTCTATCAAAAAAGCGACCGAAACGACCTGGCAAAAACACAAAGTAGATGGTAATGCCACTATTGATGAGTTATATGATACACCAGCCAAAAGAGGTGCCAAAGTCAATATGAAGAGTTTATTAGGACTCAATAATGAACTTTTAGCGGCTAATAGAAGTGCGTATCTAGTAGATGAATCTTATTTTGAAGTTAAAGATTATATTAGCAATGGCTCAGAACCCATCAATCTGTATTGGAATATGGTGACCAAGTCCCTTGTAGAAACTGTAAGTCCATCGACAATAAGATTGACACAAGGTGGCAAAACAGTCCTATTGGAAATTGTAAGTTCGAATCCTAGTGTTACTTTTACTTTAGCCACCAATCGTTCGACCGATCCTGTATTTTACAATCCTACCGCTACAGCCGATTCAAAAAATCCAGGAACCGTAATGCTTGGATTTGAAGCTAGTATTCCGGCCAATAACGAGGTCACTTTTACGGTAACCATCAAAGATGATGCAGAACTTCCACCATCGTCAGTAGAACCCATAAACCATATCGTATTAGACTTACCAACACCACCAACAGGGATGGAAGGAAATTTCCTTTTAAATGACACTTCTGAATTCCATATTGATACCGATGGCGATGCCAGTATTGGTGGAGAATCGCTAACCTATGCTTGGAGAGTCAATGGTGGAACCAATATAAATAACGCTGACAATACTAAATTCTTTTTCAGATGGACCGGAATGGGGACTGCTAATGTAACCGAAGGAACCAATTATGGCGCAATGTTAACTCCATCTGGTATGGATAGAACTAGCGATGGTCGATTAGGGATTCGCGTCGGAGCAAGTACTGCGATTGATCCCAACGAAGGATTTAATCTTGGTTTTGACCTTTCTTTTTTGCCAAATACTGTGCAGTTACAATTAGTGAAAGTGGGTGTTAGCGATGTTTCGGGCAATAGAATAGGAGTTATAGTAAACAGAAAAGATACGTCTAAAAGAATCACTTTTGGTGGTAGTTCATCAACAGCAAGTGTTAAATTTTCCTCTGGTAGAGGCGATGTCAATGTAGAAAATTTGAACATCAAATTGACTGGTGGTATTACGGATTATGATGTAGCGTCATTAATCAGTACCGGAGGAACGGGCGGGTTTAGGATGAATAAATTTGTTTTTAAAATAATCGACAGCGCAAGTCTAAGTTCCGAATCTTTTACAATAGACAATCTTAATCCACTTATCATTTACCCGAATCCTTTTCAAGATAGTATTACACTGCAAAACACAACTAGTACTACTACTGATTGTAATGTGAAAATTTACACTATGAATGGAGCGGTAGTTTTCAATAAGCAATACAGCGGTTTCGAAGCGAATCAGAATATAAAAATAGATTTAAAAACTTTGCCTCAGGGAACTTACTTAGTACAACTAAAAAAGGGTCAGGAAATCACAACTAGAAAAATCATAAAAAACAACTAATTAATAATTATTTAAAACAAACATTATGAAAAAAATTACATTAAAAAATGGCTTAGCAATAGCTATGTTCGTTCTAGCAGGATCTGTTTATAGTCAGACTACCACTCCTGTTAACAATCTTATAAGATTGACTTCATTAACAGGAAACCCACTTACTACCCCTAATGGTACGACTTCACTTCAAGGTCCTCCAATATCATTAGTCACTGATGATGATAGTACTATTACCGTTGATCCTGCAGGTGTTGTAACTATTGGATCAGATTATACTCCAACCGCTACTGCACCTACCACAGGGACAGTAAATACAACAGGTAATGTAGCATTAACAGGCGCTAGAGATAAAACTTTCTCTATACGTTTAAGTGCTGGTTCAGTTGTCGATCAAACAGTTGGCACTTCTTTTGGAGCTATAACCACGGCAGGAGGTATAAATAGATCTAGTGATGGCGGACTTGGAGTCACTTCTACTGGAGCTTCATCAGGAATTGATAACGGTGAAGGAATCAATTTTGGGTTAGATTTGACAAATTTACCTTCGACACTAGCTGTTGAAATTTCTGCTGTATATTTATCAACTTTCGGTTCTACTGAAACTTGTATGGCTGTCAACAGGCAAGATACAAGTAAATCTTCAAGTCTTCTGGGTTTTAGTGGTAATTCAGGTCGAAAAGACATTTCATCACTGGGGATTTCAATTCCTGGCGGTACTGTCGATTTGGATGCAGTTTCTTTTTTTAGCCCTAACCTAGCATCTAGTTTTAGAATTACAAGTATAGAGATTAAAATTGTTGAAATCCCACAAGGAACTCTCAATGCGGTTGACAATCTTATCAGACTGAATTCATTAACAGGAAACCCAACCGTTACTCCTAATGGAACTTCATCTACTCAATCTCCTCTTACTATCGTTACGCAAGATGACAGTAATATCTCTGTTGATGCGTCAGGTGTGGTTACAGTGGAATCAGATTATAATCCAAAAGCAGCTCAGCCTATTGCTGGAACAACTAATACTACAGGGACTGTGCAAATAACGGGTGCTAGAAGTAAAACTTTTTCTATCCGATTAAACGCTGGTTCAGTTTTCGATCAAACTGCTGGACCTTCACTTGGAGCGATAACCACAACAGCAGGCATTCAAAGAGCTCTTGATGGCGGAATTGGAGTAACTACTACTGGAGCTTCAGGCGGAATTGATAACGGAAAGGGACTTAATTTTGGTTTGAATTTATCCAATTTACCTTCAACTATATCAGTAGAAATTACTGCTGTTTATCTTTCAACTTTCGGAATAGCGGAATCTTGTACAGTTGTCAACAGACAAGATACTAGTAAAAATGCAACATTTATTGGTTTTGAAACGAATTCAGGGCGAAGCGATCTTTCTTCACTAGGTATATTAATTCCGGGTGGTACAGTTGACCTAGATGCAGTGTCTTTCATCAGTCCTAATGCAACATCTAATTTTAGAATTACAGGTATAGAACTTAAATTAATTGACACAACTCTAGGTGTTAAAGATCAAACCACCTCTTTTTCGAGAAAATTTATTGTAAGCCAAAATCCAAATACTGAAATGATATCTATCGATTATGATAGCTCTGCATTGCAAAATATTTCAGCTAGTTTAATAGACATTAACGGTAGAATAATTGAAAATAAATCTTCAAAAAACGCAGCAAACAACTCGATTTTATTCGAAGGGAATTCTTTAAAATCAGGTGTTTATTTGGTAAAAATTAGCAATGAAACCAATAGTTTTACCAAGAAAATTATTAAAAAATAATTTGTTAAAAAAAGACATTATCAAATTCAAGGCCTTTAATTTGGATGTTTTTTGTAAAAAGTAATTGGTCATTAGCGTGCATTAAAACTAAAAATTAAGCACGCTAAAGCCAATTTAGAATCGAAATAAAAAAGAATATAATATGAAAACCACAATTAGGAAGGCGGTAGTTTTATCATTAGTTTTGATAATAACTGCTTGCAAAAGCACCGAATTTAGTGAAACGACGCTAAAAGCAAGCGAGAAACAATTGATTTCTCTGCGTAGTATTTCAATAAAAGAAAATAAAATTCCACGCACCATCGAAAAAGACGGGAAAGTTCGTTGGGTATCCGATGAGTATGATTGGACCAAAGGATTTTGGCCAGGAGTATGCTGGATGCAATACGAAAATACTTTAGACCCAAAATGGAAAGAAGCGGCTGAGTTAAATCAAAAAATATTTTTAGCAGACAAAGACCTTACCAATGACCACGATCTAGGGTTTCTCTTCAATAATTCTTATGGGAAAGCCTATAAAATTACCAAAGACCCAAAATACAGACAAGTGTTGATTGACGCATCAAATTCATTGATAACTCGTTTTAATAAAAACGTAGGCTGCATTCAGAGTTGGGATTTAATAGACAATTGGCAAAGTAAAAAAGGCTGGAGTTTTCCTGTAATTATCGACAATATGATGAATCTTGAAATGTTATTTGAAGCTTCACTACTAACGGGCGATAATAAATACAAGGAAATTGCAATAACACATGCAAACACAACCATGAAAAATCATTTTAGACCAGATGGTAGTTCCTATCATGTTATCGATTATAATCCATTAACAGGAAGTGTAATTCACAAAATTACAGCTCAAGGATATGCTGATGAAAGTGCCTGGGCTAGAGGTCAATCTTGGGGATTATACTCTTTTACAATGTGTTATAGATATACCAAAGATAAAAAATATTTAGATTTTGCAGAGAAAATTGCTGAATATATTTTGAATAATACAAACTACCCTTCAGATGGTGTTCCTTATTGGGATTTTAATGCTCCTAATATTCCGAATGCACCAAGAGATGCTTCGTCAGGAGCAATCTTAGCCTCGGGTTTGATAGAATTAAGCAGCTACACCAATGAAAAATACTTGAAACAAGCGACTCATATATTAAAGTCATTGGCCACGGACTCTTACACAGCAAAATTAGGTGAAAATGGGAATTTTGTTTTAAAGAATAGTGTAGGTAGTCTTCCAATGGGTAATGAAATTAGCGTACCGCTCAATTATGCAGATTACTATTATATTGAAGCTCTTATGGAGTTAAAAAAAAAAGGCATTTAAAAATTAATGATTTCAAATAATTATAATATGATAAAGTATAAAATATTCTTGTTGGTGTTTTTAATGCAATATTATTCGTACAGTCAAAAAACCAATACAATTAAAGAGTTGCAAGCTAAAAATTTTCAAACAAAAGTGGATGGTAAATCAACAAATCTTTTTACCTTGAAAAATAAAAATGGTATGACAGCCCAAATTACAAATTATGGTGCTCGAGTAGTATCATTATGGGTTCCCGACCGAAAAGGTAATTTTCAAGATGTAGTGTGGGGATTTGAAACCATTGCGGAATATTTGAACTCATCTGATATCTATTGTGGTCCGATCGTTGGACGTTTTGGCAACAGAATTGATAAAGGCAAGTTCCAATTAAATGGAAAACAATATCAATTGACAATCAACAACAATGAAAATCACCTTCATGGTGGTACAAATGGTTTTTACTCTAAAGTTTGGAATGCAAAGTCATTGAAAATTAAGGGAAATGAAGCCTTAGAATTGACTTATTTTTCTAAAGACGGCGAAGAAGGATATCCTGGAAATCTAACTATAAAAGTGACCTACGTTTTAACACAAGACAATGGCTTAAAGCTTATTTATTCCGCTACAACTGATAAAACTACCATAATAAATCCAACGAGTCATTGCTATTTTAATTTATCGGGAACAGCTAAAAATACTATTTTGGACCATGTACTATTCATCAATGCTCAAAAATTTACTCCTACAAATGAGGGATTGATTCCTACAGGAGAACTACGAAATCTAAAAGACACTCCCTTGGATTTTAATACACCTACTGCCATTGGCGCTAGAATTGATAGTAATGATGAACAATTAGCTTTTGGCAAAGGGTATGATCATAACTATTGTATTAACAAACCTATAGGAAGTTACGAGAAAATTGCAACCATTTATTCCCCAGAATCTGGTGTTTCGATGACTGTGAGTTCAGATCAGCCGGGTTTACAGTTTTATAGTGGCAATTTTATGAAAGGGAATTTATTAGGAAAACGAGGAGATGACCACAATTACAGAACTGGTTTTGCATTAGAAACTCAAAATTTTCCCGATGCTCCAAACCATTCCAATTTTCCATCAGCTGTATTAGAACCTAAACATAATTATACTCAAACAACAACTTATACTTTTAAAGTTATTAAATAGATTAAATCTATTTGCTTCAAAAATCTGTATCCTACTATTTAACACGAATTTTCATCAAATTAAATTAATTTAGAATTTTAATGCCTCCATTTTTCTTTTTTTTATAAAATTTAATTAAATTTATTGCTTATTGGCAAACAAATTAATCGTTTTTGTTATTTGTAATACTGTTTGTACGTTACAATCATTTTCTAATTGAATTGAAGTCTTAAGAATAATTTTTCTTTAATGAATTTTCATTTTTAGAACTGTAAAAACACTCCAATTGATATTGCAAATACATTTAGAGGGTTCAATTTAGACCTTAATTTAAGATTATGAAGAATTGTGTTTTATATTGTTTTATCTTTTTTATTACATTCTCTGTGGCTCTGCAAGCCCAGATATATAGAGATAAAAATGAAAATTTTAAATTCCAACATTTTACTTCTGCTCAAGGATTATCACAACGATCTGTAATGGGCATCTTACAAGATAAAAAAGGGTATGTTTGGTTTGGAACACGAGATGGACTTAATAAATTTGATGGAAGTAAATTTGTCGTTTACCGGCATCGTTCCGAGGATAAAAACAGTTTAAGCAACAATTACATACAAACGATACACGAAGACAACCGTGGAAATTTATGGATAGGAACGCAAAATGGAGTGAACAAGTTTAATCCAGTCAAAAATAATTTTATTCATTTTCAATATTCGGATACAAAAAATTCTTTTGAGTCAAATATCATTTGGGATATCATCCAGTTAAATGAAAATTTAATTTGGCTGGCAACCAGTAACGGAATAAGCCAAGTTGATATTACAACAAAAAAAATCACCAAATTAAAACAAACCTCGAATAATTTTGATTTTTTAAATAACAATACAAGAAGTTTTTTAAAAACAAAAGATGGAAATATCTGGATTTGTAACACACAAGATATTGTGGTTTATCATCCAAAAAAGGGATTTATTTCTAAATATAAGTTTCCTGTTAACAGAAATTTTGGTAAATATACTCAAGATCGCCCTACCTTATTTCAAGATAGTAAAAATGGCATTTGGTTGGGATACGAAAAAGGGTTAGCCAAATTCAACCCACAATCACGCTTATTTATAGATTATGAGCTTCAAGGCAAAAAAGCCATTGGCACTGCCATTCGCAGTATTTGCGAAGACCTTACCGGAAATTTATGGATTGGCTCTTATGCTGGAATTTATATTTTCAATGCCGAGCATACGGTTTTAAAGCATATCACTCACGACGAAAAAAACAATACTAGTCTAAGCCAAAATTCTATTTATAAAATTCTATGTGACTCTAGAGGAGACATGTGGATAGGAACTTGGGCTGACGGTGTGGATTATTTTAATAAAGACAACGACGTTTTCAAAGAAATTTCATTTGGCGATACCAATACCAAGTTAGACTACAAAATTGTAAGTGGGATGACCGAAGATAAAAATGGTAATTTATGGATTGGTACTGAAGGCGGTGGATTGAATTTTTACAACCGAAAGACAAAAATATTCAGTTATTATAAAAATGATCCAAATAATAAAAATAGCATAAGTGCTAACAATGTAAAATCGGTTATTACTGCTCGGGATGGCACTATTTGGGTAGGAATTCACGACGGTGGCGTCAATTATTTGAATCCAAATCAGTTTCCGTATCAATTTAACACAATTGATTTCCCAAAAACAAGTGATACCTCTCTGCAATCCTACAAGGTTTTGACTCTTTTAGAAGACGTGAACGGCAATATTTGGATAGGAACCCTAACCGGAGGATTACTTAAGTATGATGTCAAAAACAAAAACCTAACTCGAATTCACAAGGATTCCAGAACTATAATGAGTATCGCACAAACCAAAAAGTCAAATTTTTTGCTAGTTGGAGGAAGCAATGGGATTGAAAAAATAAATATCGATACCAAAGAACGAACTCAAATCCCTATCCATAAAAAAGACGATGATAAAAATTCTTTGGTTTTTGTCAACAGTATTTATATCGATAATTCCAACCTGTATTGGATTGGAACCGAAGGACAAGGATTGTTTTTGTATAACCCACAAAGGAGAGAAACAAAAAACTTTGGGATAAAAGAAGGTTTGCCCAACGATATTATTTATGGTGTCTTGTCGGACAACAACGGAAATATGTGGATTAGCACCAATTACGGCATCAGCAGATTGAATGTGTTGTCTAACCAAATCAAAAATTACAATCAATGGGATGGTCTTCAGGGAAATGAGTTCAATTATGGAGCATTTCTGAAAACCAGTAACAACGAATTATTTTTTGGAGGAACCAATGGTATTACCTACTTCAACCCAACAGATATTCGAAAAAACACTTTTGTACCCGTAGTTGACATTAACAATATTGATGTAAACAACGAACCGTATCAAAAAATTACAGATGCTTTGCAAGAAGTCGTATTAAAATACAATGAAAATAATTTCAGCATCGATTTTACAGCATTAAATTTTAGACAATCCGAAAAAAATGAGTTTACTTATATCTTAGAGGGCAACGACAAAAAATGGAATTATGTTGGCAATCAAAGAAAAGCGGTTTATACGAACATTCCAGAAGGAAATTATGTATTCAAGGTAAAAGGATCCAATAATGACGGGGTTTGGAACGAGGAAGGCGATACAATTAAAATTAAAGTCTTACCAGCGCCCTGGAAAACTTGGTGGGCTTATCTAATTTATTTGGCTCTCGCTTTTGGGTTGCTGTTGTACATCAGAAAAATTTTATTGTTGCGAATTAAAGAAAAAAATGAATTAAAAGCAGAACGATTAGAAAAAGAAAAAATCGAAGAACTCAATGAATTAAAATTAAGATTATTTACTAATGTCTCCCATGATTTCCGAACTCCTCTAACGTTGATTATTGCTCCTCTCGAAAAAATGATGGAGGAAAAAATGGGAAATAATTACATTCGTCAGCAACACGATATCATGTATCGCAATTCAAGAATGTTGTTGCAACTCATCAATCAAATACTTGATTTCACAAAAAGTGATTCGGGTAAATTGTCATTGCTAGCATCCAAAAACGATATTGTCCCTTTTATAGAAGACATCAAAAAATCTTTTGAAGGATTGGCACGGGAAAAAAATATTAATTTTCAATTTAACCCCTCAAGCAAAAATATAGAAGTATGGTTTGATAGAGATAAAATGAAAAAGATTTTATTCAATTTATTGTCCAATGCCTTTAAATTTACTGTTGATGATAATGACATCATTATCAACGTTTCTAAAATCACCAAAAAAGAAAAATCAGAAAATATAAAATACGTAAAAATTGATGTAATCAACTTTGTTAATGTGATTCCAGCAGAGCATATTAAACTAATTTTTGAACGCTTTTATCAATTAGACCAAAAAAAGATGGAATTGGGTTCTGGAATAGGATTATCATTAACACAAAGCTTAGTAAATCTTCATAAAGGAGAAATAGTTGTAGATAGTTCAGAAACAAACGGAACCTGTTTTAGCGTTTATTTAAAGTTGGGAAAAAAACATTTATTAGAAAGTGAATGTATCAACGAAATGGACACCATTGAAAGCAATGATTATTTCATAGAATCAAATTTGCAGCCTCAAAAACAAATTTCTAATAGTTCATCAGTTGAAACAGCAGAAAAGAAAATATCAGGAACTTTATTAATCGTTGAGGACAATTTAGACCTACAAAATTTTATAAAAGAATTATTTGTAGCCAAATACAATGTTTTTGTAGCCGAAAATGGAGAAAAAGCCATTGCTATAGCACATAAAAACTCCATAGATTTAATAATTAGCGATATAAATATGCCTATAATGGATGGTTTTGAATTGTGTGAAAACATCAAAACCACTTTGATAACAAGTCATATTCCGGTATTATTGCTTACCGCCAAAACTTCTTCGATTCATCAAGAAAAAGGATATTCTATTGGAGCCGATGCCTATATTACAAAACCTTTCAATTCAAATATCCTAACGACTAGAGTAGATAACTTATTAAAAACAAGAGCGAACTTAATCAACAAATTTAAAAAGGACATCATTTTAGAACCTAAAAATTTGACAGTGACCTCAGCAGACGAACTGTTTTTAGAAACTGCAATTTCAATTGTGGAAAACAACATTACCAATCAAAATTTTGATACGAAGATATTTATCGAACAAATGAATATGAGTAGAACGGTTTTATACACAAAATTGAAAGCGCTTAC
>JAYVIK010000021.1:0-2381 GCA_043770265.1 Flavobacterium sp.
TGAACTGTTTTCGCAAAATTCCCGACAGCAAATTAGACGTTCCCGAAGAATAATTCCAATGCGTGTTCGGTTTGAATTGTGCCGGTTTTACTAATTGTGATTGGGTCATATCTTCGGCTTGAAAGAGCATTTGGGTGGCATCACAAATTTTGGAATAATCTTCTTCCCATTCCAATCCTGAGTTCATGTGAAGCAAATCATTGATGGTAATTTTGGCTCGTTCATCTTTTGCCCATTCTGTAATTGGAGCGGGTTTGTAAATATCTAATTTTCCTTGCTTTTGCAAAATTCCGAACATCGTTGCGGTAATACTTTTGGTCATTGACCAACCTAGTATTTTAGAATTTTTATCAATTCCTGAAGCGTATTTCTCGGCAATAATTTTGTCTTTGTAAATGACCAAAACTGATCGTGTTCTTTTGCTTATTTTTCCTTTTTCGTCAAAAGCATTGGCTACAGCCTTTTCTAATTTGGCATAATCAATATTGGCAAAAACGGTGTCTTTTGGTTCTTTATTGCCATAAGGAAAAGGCAAATCGTTTTTGAGTTTTGTTCTTTTGGGAACTTCGTAGGCTTTTGAAACATCAAAAACATCATTGATCAATGTCACTCCCAAACCTTCACGGTAAATGGCTTTTCGTTCTTTCAATCCATAAACCGTGGCTGTGGCATATTTTTCAGCTTCATGAATAGTGTTTTTTGCCCAATCAATTTTTGGAATATCATTGTCGTTTTTTTCAATTACATCTTGCGAACGATGGTCTATAAAATGTCCCGAAGCCATACTTTTAGCTGAAAAACCTGAGATTAAATCCAGTTTGGGATAGGTGATATAACCAAAATAAATTGCAAAAAATAAAACGGCAATCCCAAGAATTTTGAATATTTTTTTCATTTGAAGATAATTTTAAAGCAATTTAGCAAAAATCAGTATAGATAAAACATATTGACAATAAATTTAAACAGTTAAAAATTGTACAATCAGTAGCTCTTTACAAAACAAGTTTCATTACTTTTGTATTTAGAAAAATTCTAAATAACAAAATGTTAGATATCAATAAAGTTAGAGCTGATTTTCCAATACTTTCCAGAACTGTCAACGGGAAACCTTTGGTCTATTTTGACAACGGAGCCACATCGCAAAAACCACAAATCGTGATTGATGCGATTGCTAAATATTATCAGGAAATCAACGCTAATATCCATCGTGGCGTGCATACTTTGAGCCAATTGGCCACTGATGCTTATGAAATTTCGCGTGGCAAAATCCAAAATCATATCAATGCCAAATTCGCATACGAGGTAATTTTTACTTCAGGAACAACTCATAGTATCAACGCTGTCGCCAATGGTTTTGCTTCGATACTAAAATCAGGCGATGAAGTTTTGGTTTCGGCGATGGAACATCACAGCAATATTGTGCCTTGGCAAATGTTATGCGAGAAAACAGGAGCTACTTTGAGAGTGATTCCAATGAATGAAAACGGCGAATTGATTATGGCAGAATACGATAAATTGTTGTCGGATAAAACCAAAATCGTCACCGTAAATCACATTTCGAATGCTTTGGGAACTGTGAATCCTATCAAATATATGATTGACAAAGCCCACGAATTTGGCGCAGCGGTTTTGATTGATGGAGCGCAAGCTGTGCCGCATTTGAAACCCGATGTTCAGGCTTTGGATTGTGATTTTTATGTATTTTCGGGACACAAAATCTGTGGTCCAACTGGTGTTGGGATTTTATACGGAAAAGAAGTTTGGCTGAATAAATTACCACCGTATCAAGGAGGTGGCGAAATGATCAAGGAAGTGACTTTCGAAAAAACTACATATGCCGATTTGCCACACAAATTTGAAGCAGGAACACCTGATATTGCAGGCGGAATTGTTTTAGGCACAGCTGTAGATTATATGAATTCCGTTGGTTTTGACAACATTCAACAACAAGAATTAGAGTTATTGGCTTATGCCACAAAGCGATTACTGGAAATCGAAGGTTTGAAAATTTTTGGCACGGCCAAGGAAAAAACTTCGGTGGTTTCATTTAATATTGGCGAAATTCATCCGTATGACATCGGTACGATTATAGACAAATTAGGAATAGCGGTTCGAACAGGACATCATTGCACTCAACCGATTATGGATTTTTTCAAAATACCAGGAACAATTCGTGCTTCGTTTGCGTTTTACAATACCAAAGAAGAAATTGATAGTATGGTCGAAGCCTTGAAAAAAGCACAAATGATGTTGTCTTAAACTGAAAAAAATGAAACTATTTACATTGATTT
The DNA here is from genome assembly GCA_043770265.1 of Flavobacterium sp. GTDB lineage: Bacteria > Bacteroidota > Bacteroidia > Flavobacteriales > Flavobacteriaceae > Flavobacterium. The sequence continues at coordinate 2,292 of JAYVIK010000021.1, forward strand.
TTCTAAGTATTTTTCTAGGCAAAAGTTGCGAAAGTCAAACTAAAAAGGACTTGAAAACCGCAGTTTTGGAATATACAGCGAACACAAGAG
>JAYVIK010000022.1:0-6261 GCA_043770265.1 Flavobacterium sp.
TGACTTCTTCAATAAAAACAAAGACTAAACAGCATTTCTAATGGTTTTTTTTAACTGAATTTAACAGTATTTTAACTTATGACCTGCAACTTGGGTTAAAGGAATATTGCTCTACAAATAATAATTTTAAAGCCTATATTATTTCATCTCCATTAGATTTAAATGAAACTCCTATTTTGTCTAATCCTATTTTCATTTTTAAAAGAGGAAATCTTTCTCATTCAGATATAATTTATGGTGAAAATGAAGTAGAAGTACCACAAACATCAATGAGAAAATTTTCTAAAATATTAGCAAAAAAAAGCAAAATACTATTAGATGATGATATTCAAAATCCTATTTGGACTAAGAATAAATTTTCGTTTGAGTTAAAAACTGCATAATAATTTCAGGTTATAACCCAGATACCGCAAACTTACCACAATAGTTAGCCAGGCATTTTCCTTTCCCTACAAAGTTGAGCAAATCATCCTACTTCCCCAACATCTCCATCAAATCCAATGCTCTCCTTGTGGTGTTTTTACATTATCAACAAAAAATTGTGTCAAAATAATGTCTTTGTTGGTTTTTAATCTCATTACTTTTAATAGTTTTAGTGCTAACAGTGATTTTTTTTAAAGATTTTTCATTGTCTTGATTTTGTCTGCAAGAATTAATTACGGTCAAGGTCAATATTATCAATAATGTCGTAATTTGTTTCATTTGTCGGCTTTTTAGAATTGGACATAACTTTAAATAGGTGAAACAAACTTTCTTAAGCTTTTATTGTATTTAAAATGTATAATCATAAGGACTTAGCTTAGTAATAAATCATAAACTTTCACTGCACATCATACTTCATTTTCCTCAAAATTCGCAACGCTTCCTTAAACGACAAATATACAGAAGTGAAAGGTTTCAAAAGCAGTTTGGCATCTATCAATTTTTGCTTGGCATCTTCAAAACCGTTGAGGTAACAAATCATAAATGTCGAGGGTAAATTCTCCAAATCTTTCTGTTCTCGCTCGTTTAATGAAAGTCCTTTTTGGAGTTTGTTTAACAAAGAAATGTTCGAATTATAAATGTGAAACAACATTTTTCGGTTGAATTCTGGCGGTTGAAAAAGGAATTCTCGGTCAATTTTATAATAGCCATTATCGTGAAAATGCAAGGTTTGTTTTTCCAAAGGATAAAAACTCGTTTTGTCATTCAAACCCAAAGGCACATATTCCAAAATCGTAAAAGAATCCTCGTCAAAAGTTATCGTCACCACATCCTGAGCCGAATAAAACAGTTTGATTTGTTCGTTGATGAGTTCAATATCAACACGGGAAAGAAAGGTTTTGTCTCGATGTTTTTTAGGAACACCAGCCCAGCAAATGACAAATAATTCCTTGAAAACCTTGTATTTTGGCGCCATATCTTTGTGCCGAAAATTCATAAAATCAATCACACCATCCAGCGTGTAACCAATACTATTTCGGGAATTATTTTCAATTCCAATGACGGTTTCCGTGTTTTGATAATTTTTTTCGACTTCCGCTTCAACAGGAACAGTGTTGCTCCCACGGCGAATAAAAACACTGTTGGCTGGAATCGTATGAATGCCTTTTTTGAAATGCGAAGTTTTGCTTTTGGCCTTGATAGTTACCAATCCTATGACTTTATCTTTGGGCAAATTGGGAAAAGGCACATTCTCATATTGAATTTTCGGAGGATTTTCGAGATAGGCATTGACCAAATTCTGAATTCGGCTGTCATCAAAAAAATCGTCGCCAACAATTTCGTTATCATGATCTTCAACACCCACAACTATATAGGAATTATTGGCAGGATTCGAGTTAGATAAGGCACAAATGTGTTTCAAAAACTTGGCTTTTCCCTCACGTGAATGTAAATTCAACTGACGTTTTTTATCATAAAAACTACTCTCATCATTGTGAGCCAGAAGGTTTTTAATTAAAAGACGTTTGTTAATCATTTTTTTAAAAATAAAAAAAGAGCAATGTTACAATTTGCTCTTGTGATTGCATTCAAAGCCATTTAATTTCTTCACAATGACTGTTTATGATATTGGTAATTAAATAATTGTTATTTTTATTTTCAAAAAAAACATACCAAGTTGTTCGTTGATTCGATTTATAGAAAATGTATCTTGATCCAAAATTTTTTAATGCAGCAGGAGTTTTTTTTGAAGGGAAAGTAGCAATATCACTTTCTATGAAATCGATTATTTTGTCTTTGTACAATATAGAATTTTCTAGATAACTAAAATATTTTTCGTGAAACAAATTAAAAATCAGCTGATTTAGGTAATTTTCTACTTCGGTCTTGTAAACAACTATTACTTTTTCCACGGAAGAGATTTTATAAACTCTGTTGTTCGTTTTCTAAATTCTTCAACAGTGAGACCTTTCTTAAATTCTTCATCAAAATCAAAACTAGATTGTGTTTTAAGCATTTCGATTTCATCTAAAACCGCTTGGTCTTCAATGGATAAAATCCAATCTATAATTTCTTTTTTTTGAGTTGCGATTTCCATTTTTATAGAATTTTATTCAAAGTTACTGATTTTATCTATTCCATTTTAAAACAATTCTAACTAATTACTTCTCTTTTAACAATTGTAGCCGAGGCTTGAGCGGTTGGAAACACAATCAAATCAGCAATATTGACATGATATGGTCTCGAAACCACAAAATGAATAATATCGGCAATATCCTCTGGAGTCAAGGGTTTCAAGCCTTTGTAGGTATTGGCGGCTTTTTCCATATCGCCTTTGAAACGCACTTCGCTAAATTCCGTTTCAACCATTCCGGGATGAATGGCACCCACTCGAATGCCATAAGGATTCAAGTCCATTCGCATACTTTTATTCAAAGCATCAACAGCAAATTTTGAAGCGCAATACACATTTCCGTTCGGATACACTTCTTTTCCGGCAATGGAACCAATGTTGATAATGTGACCCGATTTTTGTTCCATCATTTTTGGAATTATGGCTTTCGAAACATACAAAAGTCCTTTTACATTGATGTCGATCATCGCATCCCAATCGTCTAAATTGCCGTCTTGTATTGGACTTAAACCATGCGCATTTCCGGCATTATTAATCAAAACATCAATGTTAGAAAAGTTAGAAGGCAATGAATTGATGCTTTCGAAAACCGCTTTTTTATCCCGAACATCAAAAGACAAAGTGTGGATTTCTGTAAATTCAGAAAGTTCTTTTTCGAGTTCCTTCAATCGATCTTCCCTTCTTCCGCAGAGAATTATTTTATAATTATTTTTGGACAATATTCTTGCAGTTGCCCTTCCAATTCCACTCGTCGCTCCGGTTACTAGGGCTGTTTTATTCATAGTTTATAGTTTTTCGAAATCATTATTATTGATTTCATTTTTGTTATTTTACCTTTTAAGGAATTGGATTTCCGGCGCTTTCTGTCCAAAATGCAAACCAATCTTCTAATTCCATTTCAACTTCTGTAGCTTTTATCAAATTAGTGATTCTGGTTTTATCGGCTGTGCCAAAAACAGGTAAAATTCCCGCTGGATGTTTCAAAATCCACGCTAATAGTAAAACATCAATTTCAACATTATATTTTGATGAAAGTTTTGTCGCCAAATTTTTAACTCGAACAGATTTTTCATCATTTTTTTTGAAGATGCTTCCCATTGGAGACCAGCACAATGGCTTAATATTGTGCGTTTGCATATAATCTAAACTTCCGTCGAACATGGGTTCAAAATGAGTGGCAGAAAACTCAATTTGGTTGTAATTTACTTTTATTTTAGTCTGAATTAAATCAGTCTGAATCGGAGTAAAATTGGAAACACCAAAATCTAGAATTTTTCCTTCGGATTTAAGTTTTTCAATCGCTTCGGCAATCTCATCCACTTGCATCAATGGACTTGGTCTGTGCAACAAAAACAGATCCAAATACTCTGTTTTCAAATTTTTAAGCGATTGTTCTGCCGACCAAATGATGTGCGATTTTGAATAATCGTAATGATGAATTTTTGTGTTTCTGTTATTTGATGGTAATTGAATACCACATTTCGAAATCAATTGAATTGTATTTCTGTCAATTCGGCTTTCGCCAAAAGCGTTGCCAAAAGCGGCTTCTGTTGTATATCCGCCATAAATATCGGCGTGATCAAATGTTGTAATCCCAGTTTCAATACAAGAATTCATCAGTTCAATCATTTGGTTTTTGTCTAGATTTTTGCCCCAATATCCCCAGGTCATCGTTCCAGCAATTATTTTAGAAAAAAGTGTTTTGTTCATAATTTAATTTAGGGTTTTTAAATTTAATAATCTTCAATTTTAAGTACTATTTTTTTAAAACTTTAAAATTATGAAAATACTATCACAAATCATCCTTAAAATTCAGTAGTTATCAGAAGTTTTAACCATTTTTTAACATCGTACTTATAAAAAAAAATTCAATTTGCACCATCAAAAAAAACGAACACAAATTACTGCAATTAAAATACAAAAATGGAAGAAAATACAGCGACTTTGGATATTAGAGCAATCAATGAAAAAATAGAAAGAGAAAGTGCCTTCATCGATTTACTTACCATGGAAATGAATAAAGTAATCGTAGGTCAAAAACACATGATCGAGCGATTATTAATTGGACTTTTAGGGCAAGGACATATTTTATTGGAAGGAGTTCCGGGATTGGCAAAAACATTAGCGATAAATACTTTGGCGCAAGCCGTTCAAGGATCGTTTAGTAGAATCCAGTTTACACCTGATTTATTGCCCGCCGATGTGGTAGGTACAATGATTTACAACATTAAATCGAATGAATTTTCTATAAAAAAAGGACCTATTTTCGCCAATTTCGTTCTTGCCGATGAGATTAACCGTGCGCCAGCCAAAGTGCAATCAGCATTGTTGGAAGCGATGCAGGAAAAACAAGTGACTATTGGTGACACTACTTTCAAATTAGACAAGCCGTTTTTAGTCCTAGCAACCCAAAACCCAATCGAGCAGGAGGGAACCTATCCTTTGCCAGAAGCGCAAGTCGATCGTTTTATGTTGAAAACCGTTATCGATTATCCAAAAATGGAAGACGAAAGAATGGTTGTTCGTCAAAACCTAAAAGGAAATTACGAAAAAGTAAATGCAGTAGTTTCTGTAGATCAAATTTTGCGCGCGCAAGAAGCGGTTCGCGAGGTGTATATGGATGAAAAAATTGAAAAATACATACTTGATATTATTTTCGCCACTCGTTATCCTGAAAAATACAAATTGGCCGATTTGAAACCATTGATTAGTTTTGGAGCTTCGCCACGTGGAAGCATCAATTTGGCGAATGCTGCAAAATGTTACGCCTTCATCAAACGTCGTGGGTATGTAATTCCAGAAGATGTTCGCGCTGTGGTGCACGATGTGTTGCGTCACAGAATAGGAATTACCTATGAAGCCGAAGCAGAAAACATCACTTCGGTTGATATAATCAACAAAATCGTAAACGAGATTGAAGTACCTTAAAATAGTTTGCAGTGATCAGTTTACAAGTGTTCAGTGAACTACTGAATACTAAATTACTGAACACTGAACACTCTCTCTAAAATGGAAACAAAAGACCTCTTAAAAAAAGTACGAAAAATAGAAATCAAAACCCGAAGATTGAGCGATCACATCTTTTCGGGAGAATACCACACCTCGTTCAAAGGTCGCGGAATGACTTTTAGCGAAGTGCGTCCGTACCAATATGGTGATGATATTCGTGCGATTGACTGGAACGTGACGGCTCGTTACAACGAAGCGCACGTTAAAGTTTTTGAGGAAGAACGCGAATTGACGATGATGCTGATGGTCGATATTTCGGGTTCGGAAAGTTTTGGGTCTAAAAACCAATTCAAAAAAGATATTGTTACCGAAATTGCGGCGACAATGGCTTTTTCAGCTACCAATAACAATGATAAAATTGGCTTGATTTTGTTTTCAGACCAAATCGAATTGTACATTCCGCCAAAAAAAGGACGTTCACACGTTTTGAGAATCATTCGTGAGTTAATCGAATTTGAACCTAAAAGCCATAAAACCGATATTGCTCAAGCTTTGAAATTCTTGTCAAGCACTCAAAAAAAGAAAGCTATCGTCTTCGTAATTTCCGATTTTATTTCAGAAGATTATGAGCACACATTGAAAATTGCTTCCAAAAAACACGATATTACAGGCATTCGAGTGTATGACATTCGCGAAGAAAAAATGCCAAATCTAGGAATGGTTTCTATGCTTGATGCTGAAACTGGCGAAACACA
>JAYVIK010000023.1:0-2369 GCA_043770265.1 Flavobacterium sp.
TTCATTTTTGACCACGGTTGGGTTCGTTTTACTTTAGTTCAATTTATTTCAACCATGGTTCGGAGGTACTCTTTTTTTTTTTTTACAAAAAATGGTTAATCGTCATTTTTTTTTGATGACGGTTACTTTTTTTTGTATTACCATTTTTGAAATGATAGTTTCTGAAGAACGTATACCATTTGAAGAATTTTATACTATATCTCAACCTTTATCGAGTGACATTATCTTGAACATCGATGAAGATGGCACTGGTTTTAGTCTGTGTAGCTATAATGATGGAACTTCCATTGAAGCAGGTTTTGAAAACTTTGATGACTTTAGTGTTTCAAATTTGAATGCTCCTAAGAGTTTAGATAAAAATTCTCCCAACAGGCTGTTTCAATTTGAACTTATAGAAGATAAGTTATATTTAACAAAAGGAATATTCTTTGGAGAACAGTTAATTCCTGTATCTAACAAAAAAATTGAAGTTGGAATAGGATCTGGAAATAAGGAATTGGTTGATTTAATTTCTTATGTGTATATCCTGAAGAGCAAAGTTGAAAAAAGTGTTTTAATTGGTATCGTTTACTGCAAAAATAAAATTGTTATTGGAAATCTTAAAAATAGATGCCGATTATTAGAATGGTCAGAATTTCAACCTATTAGGATTGATTCCCTTTCAGCATTTGAACTCTTGTATCAAGAATTTGAAGTTGTTCACCGATGGGGACAAAAGCCAATGAGTAACAGTGAGAAAGGGAAAAAATCGCAATTGATGAAAAGACAAAATCAAAGTATTAGTATGACTAAAGACATACAAAACATAATCATCTCACCATTGTCTGAGAAGTCTCGTGTGAATCATTCAACCATTAATAAAATGTCAATACCAATCTTTAGCGATTGTAATTTTAATGACGATAGTGTGGATAATTTGTTTTTAAGTTCTAATGTAACAACAACATCCGATATAACAAATGCCACAAGTCTTGATTTCTCTTCGAGGCGATTCTCAGAGGCACCTCAATTAAGATTTTCTTCAAATATATGTGCAATTTGTGAAAAATATATTGGTATTCAAAATGGTGAATGTAAACCTCATTATTTTGATAAAAAAGGGAACATTAATTTTGCTCCAAATGACATTTGTGGATACCCGGATCAACTTAATTTGGCTTGTATCGACAATATTTGTTTCATAGTGATGATAACGCTGTATTTCTTAAATACTGAAGGTTCGGAGTTATTTGAAAAAGTAAATGGAAGTCTTTACTGCAATTTAACAAACTTACTTTATCGTTATGACCACTCAATTGTTTTAAAATCGCAATTAATTAAACTTCTTGGATACAATATTAAATTGAATGTTCCTGCATTGGCTTACTTTGATAGTTTAAAAAATCATAAAAGTGTTAGTTTTATTATCGGCATTGACGCTATATTTACACATTCGTTGAATCAAAAAAATATTTTCGATATCGTTATCGAGGGAAATTATTCTTGCAATATTTGTGGTACAATCATATTTTCTGAAACTCTTGAATTTCGAACTTTAAAATGTGACTCTAAGAATAAAAGGAACTTTAGATTTAATGATTTATTTAAAGATAGTAGCACGAATGGAAGTCACAAATATTGTAATTTATGTAATCAAGATAATCAGATTAGTATACATAACAGTAAAATTATAAATAGACCTGCTTTTATATTTATAATATATACGGATATGAATTCATATGAAGACGGAAAATCACTTTATAGTATAGAAGATAGTATACTGTCTGAAACTATTTGTAATGCAGACTTGATGAAGTTTTCTCTCATTGGTTATTCTTATGAGGAAGGATCTGAATTTTACTCGAATAGTTATAACCCATTCGGTGATTCAATTATTCAGTTTGATGGAAAAAAAAACGGGGGTGTAGTGGCTTATTTAAGAAAAAAATCGTTTATTACTTCTGAGGCGGGATTAGGAATTTATATCAATGAAAACTATTTCGATAGAAATAAACTTGTCACCACTAATTATAGTGAGACTGAAGAAATCAAAGAACTAACCGTGACCAAAAAAAAACGGAGTGATATTGTTCTTTCGGAGTCTGATTTGTATTTTAAAGAGTCAAATTATATTACCCAAAGATTAAGATCTATAGGCAATGGTTTGTTCTGTATAAAAGATATTGCTGTAGGCACTCGATTTCCATCTTTCAAGGGAATTATAATTAGTCTAAAAGACTATTGTAATAAGGCGACCAATGAAAAAGGTTATGGTATTCAAATAGTAAAAAATGAATCTATATGTGACTGCTATCCAAATAGAACAACATGTCTGGCCAGTTATGCAAACGATTCTCGGAAGTTGATGCATAATGTTTCAAAAGCAGTAC
>JAYVIK010000024.1:0-18683 GCA_043770265.1 Flavobacterium sp.
TTTTGCCACATATTCAGGATGGGTGTGACCAATAGAAATCACGCCGTGACCGGAGTATAAGTCCAAATATTCTATGCCGTTGTTGTCTATAATTTTGCATCCTAATGCTTTTACAGGCGTAATGTTGTATAATGGGTAAACGTCGAATAAGTTCATTTTTATTTTGTTTATAGGTTTAAGGTTTAAAGTTTAAAGTTTCGTGAGCAACATTAAACTTTAAACTTGAAACAAATATTTAGAAACCTGATGGTTTCAAATGCAATCCTGTGCTTTCGTCCAAACCGAACATCAAATTCATATTTTGAATGGCTTGTCCCGAAGCGCCTTTTGTTAAATTATCGATTACGGAAGTTATCAAAAGCCGATTCCCTTTTTTCATTAAACTGATGATACATTTATTCGTTTGCACCACTTGTTTCATATTGATTTCAGTAGTTGTAACAGTTACAAAAGGTTGGTCTGTATAAAAAGCTTCGTATTTTGCAACAATATCTTCCAGACTTTCTTCGATAGTTGTGTAAAGCGTGGCAAAAATTCCTCTAGGAAAATCGCCGCGATTTGGAATAAAAATCAGTTCGTTTTTAAAATCCGCTTGTAATTGGTTTACACTTTGATTGATTTCGCCCAAATGTTGGTGATTGAATGCTTTGTAATGCGACATATTGTTGTTTCTCCAACTGAAATGTGTCGTTTCCGAAGGGCTAACTCCAGCTCCGGTGCTTCCTGTTGTAGCATTAATATGTACATCATCTTTCAATAAATTATGCTTCGCCAATGGTAACAATGCCAACTGAATAGCGGTTGCAAAACAACCTGGATTGGCGATATATTGTGCGTTTTTAATATCGGTTTTGTTTAATTCGGGTAAACCGTAAACGAATGATTTTCCGTTGAAATCTTTGTCTTTTGTCAATCTGAAATCATTTCCTAAATCGATGATTTTGGTGGTTTCAGAAAACTGATTTTTCTCTAAAAAGGAGATTGATTTCCCGTGTCCCAAACACAAGAACACCATATCTACGTTTGGATTGATTGTATTGGTGAAATTCATTTCGATATCGCCCAACAAATCGTGATGCGCAATCGAAAGTGGTTTTCCAGCATTTGTTGTACTATACACAAAATCCAATTTTGCGTTCGGGTGAAACATCAAAATTCTGATGAGTTCGCCCGCCGTGTAACCTGAACCGCCTATTATTCCTATTGTAATCATAATTTTAAAATTTTAAGATTCTGTAAAAAATCTATGTTTTTTATATATCCGCAAGAACGAATTCAGCTGATAAAAATTTTATTGATTTTATAGTTCCTAATGTTGGATTAAGTGCAGTTTATACATCGTAACTAGCTGTATAAAAGGACTTTGCTTCAATTTTTTCATAAGGATTATCGTTGGGTACTCTTCTGATAGGAGTTAAAATAAGTCCATCAGCGTCATAAGTTATCTTATAATTTCCTTTTACGTCAACATTATTAGGATTAGAAAACTTTATCTCATAGCGAAATCTAGATGTATTTTTACCAGTATCAGGTATATATTCAAATAGTAAGACTTCATAAGTAATAGTTTTCAATGTTATTTTTTCAGGCGTCTCATCAGTATCACTGGCACATCCAAAAAACATTAGAAAAATCGGGAGAAAAAAAAGCACTTTTATTTTCATAATATTCAATTAACTTTTTTTATTTACTCGTACGTTTCGTTGTTTACCGATGAAAATATATTTTGAGCATTCCCTAAAATCTTGATAAATCCTTTGGCGTCGTCTGATGTCCATGCATTGTTCATTTCTCCATATTGTCCAAAACCAGTATTCATCAAATCGTTATTCGATTCGATTCCGTCTAATGAAAAGTGGTATGGTTTCAAAGAAACAGTTACCGTTCCATTTACGGTTTTTTGAGTGTCTTCTAGGAAAGTTTCGATATTTCTCATTACAGGATCCAAAAATTGACCTTCGTGAAACAACATTCCGTACCAGTTTCCTAATTGTTCTTTCCAATATTGTTGCCATTTTCCGAGCGTGTGTTTCTCTAACAAATGGTGCGCTTTGATAATAATTAAAGGAGCCGCAGCTTCAAAACCAACCCTTCCTTTGATTCCGATTATGGTATCACCAACGTGAATGTCTCTACCGATGGCGAAAGCATTTGCCAATTTTTCTAAAGCTACAATATTGTTTGATGGTTTGTCTTTCGTGCCATTTACAGCAACCAATTCGCCTTTTTCGAATTCTAAAGTTACTTTTTCTTCGCCTTCTTTTGTTAATTGTGATGGATAAGCTTCACTAGGAAGAGGTTTACTAGAAGTCAATGTTTCTTTTCCTCCAACACTCGTTCCCCAAAGTCCTTTATTGATAGAATATTGTGCTTTTTCCCAAGAATAATGCACGCCATTTTTTGCCAAATAATCTACTTCTTCTTGTCTTGACAATTTCAAGTCACGAATAGGCGTGATGATTTCGATTTCTGGAGCGATGGTTTGGAAAATTAAATCAAAACGAATTTGGTCGTTTCCAGCGCCTGTACTTCCGTGTGCGATGGCAGTTGCACCAACAGATTTGGCATATTTTATGGCTTCAATAGCTTGAAAAACTCTTTCGGCACTCACTGATAAAGGATAAGTATTGTTTTTTAAAACATTTCCAAAAATCAAATATTTGATGGCTTTGTCGTAATATTTATCTACTATAGTAAGACTGGCGTGTTTTGCAGAACCCAATTCATAAGCTCTGTCTTCGATAGCTTTTAATTCAGCATCATCAAAACCACCTGTGTTGATTAGTACAGTATGAACTTCAAAACCTTGTTCGTTTTTTAAATATTTTAGACAATATGAGGTGTCTAATCCTCCGCTATATGCTAATACTACTTTTTTCATTTTATTTATTTTTTCCTCACCCCAACCCTCTCCGAAGGAGAGGGAGCCTAAACTGGCAAAATGGAGTTTATATTTGTATTTAGTTTCTTTTTTATTTTTATTTGTTGCTCAACTCCCTTCCCTCTGGGGAGGGTTGCTGAGGGGATTATTTTTTTTCCAAGAACAATGCTGCTTTAATTTCTTTTAATCTGTTCCAAATCCTCACGTTAAACGGATGTTTGGGTGGGTCTTTCGGTTTTTCGGCCGGGTCGTAAAGCATTCCCGTACACAAACACATTTTGTAATCTTTACTTTTTAATATTTCGAAATTGGTGCAGGTTTTACAACCAGACCAGAATGTAGGATCATTTGTCAATTCCGAAAATGGAACAGGTTTATAACTTAAATCAGAATTGATTTTCATTACTGCTAAGCCAGTTGTGATTCCAAAAACTTTGGCGCCAGGATATTTTTCTAAAGAATAATTAAAAACAAAGGTTTTAATTTTCTTGGCTAAACCGTGATTTCTGAAATCGGGATGAACAATTAATCCTGAATGTGCTACATATTGACCGTGTTGCCAACTTTCGATATAACAAAAACCAGCAAAAACATTATTATTGTCTAAGGCAATTACGGCATCTCCAGCTTCAATCTTTTTTTTGATGTATTCTGGGGTTCTTTTTGCAATTCCAGTACCTCTCATTAGCGCAGAAGTTTCTATCGTATCGCAAATTGTTTCTGCGTACTTAAAATGATCTTCTTGGGCTATAACTATGGATATTTTCATTTCAAGAGTTAAAGTTTGGGTTAAAAAAATAAAAATTTATAGGTGCTAAAAAAGCAGTACAAATGTACATCATACTGTAAATAAAAGTATAAGTTACAATACAAAAAATAATGCTGTTTTGTGGATTTAAATATCCAAAGGAAAAAGAATGTAATTTCAAAATATGAAAAATGAAAATGGATAAAAACTGAGAAATACTTTTTTTGGAAACTATACTAATAGCGTCCGTACTTCGGGAGAAGTTGTAGATCTGTTTGTCCGTGATAAAGAAGTTATATGTAAACTTTGTTTTTTCATTGGTGCAAATTTACTAATAATTTCTTAGAAAAATATCCTTTTTTTACAACAAATATGAAATTAATTGTTTTATTTTTACAGATGTTCTTCTAGGAAAAAGCAACAAATAATTGTTGTTTAATTTCTAAAGGAATTGCGGAGGATGATATTTTTTAATTTATTTTTCAAATCTTCGCCAGTATCATAAACCATCTGTTCGTTGGTTGGAAACGGAAGGACTCTTCTATCAAAATAGGAATAATAATTGTCATCAGCAGCGCGTCTGTCTCCTTTGTAGGTTGAATAAATATTTTCGAAAACAAACTCACTGGCTATTGGGAATGACTGAATTAATTTGTTGTTTTTTAGGTTAATATAATCTATTTTGGCTTGAATTTGACTGGATTTAAATTGTCTGAATTCATAAATTTGAACGCTTACATTTTTAAGATTGTCCACCATTACAACTTTTCCTTTATCATCAATAACTTCTTTTCCGTTGGCATCCAAAAGTTTTTTTTGTCCGTCTTTAATTTGGCGTTCCTTGATAAATTCCCTTTCTTTTATTTGTTCTGGTGAAACCAAAATATCTATAAAACGAATCGCCATTTCATAATCATAAATAATTCCTTTTTGCTTGCTACCGTGAAATTCAGTCCATTTAGAATCCAATCCGTACGTATTAAAGTCTAACAAGTCATTTTGTAAACGAACAGGAATAATCATATTGGTCTCGTTTTTTGTGTAAACGGTTACAAAGTCGGTTCCTTTAAAATGAGCTTCATTAAGCAATTCGCTAGTGTTTTTATAATTGGGAGTTATTTTGTTCAGGTACGTCAAATCGTCATAAGCTTTACGGAAATTCATTTTATCGGAAGTCAGTAATAAAGATTTAGCATTGGAATATAAATAACCGGACAAATTATTTTTGCTTTCTACTATTGGTTCGTTGTAATTTTCGAATGGAAAGATGGCGTTTCGACCTTTGTTCAAAAGTTTCAAAGGAAGTAAGGGTTTGATTTTTTCCTGACGTTCATTTAAAGTTATGTAGGTTTCATAAATTTTTTCGAAGTTGGCAGGATTTTTATCTTTTTCCAAAAGATTGATAGTATTCAAATCACGTTCTTTGGCTTTGGCGAAAGCTTCTTCGAGTAAATAAACGTAATCTTGGTTTCCTTTTTTGTCTTTATTAGAACGTAAACCCGAAATCGAGTTATTGATAGCTTCGTCATAATTTCCTGAACTCAATAAATTTTGAGTTTGTTTTACACCACAGGAAGTGAGTAATAGAAAAGAAAATATAAAGTAGTATTTTTTCATCTTAATTTTTTTTGCTAATTTACTTTAATTTTGAATTATGAAAGTCGTTTTCTAAGACTTTTTTGCTGATATTTTTCTTGCCAATAATAATGCCAAAAAAATCAGAGCATAAAAAAAAGACCTATGAAATTTTAAATCTCATAGGTCTTGAAGTATGTAGCAGTTTTTGGTGCTGTAATTCCGATTAGAATTTCAAAGTCACTTTCAATTCGAATTCGTCAGAAATTGCTTTGTCTCCAATGCTTTCGAAGAAAGATTTTGAACCGTATTTGATATCGTATTTAGTACGATCTACGTTGAAAGTAGTTGTAGCAGTATCGCCGTTTACCGTCATATCAAAAGTAACTGGATTTGTTATTCCTTTGATAGTTAAATCAGCAGTGGCAGTGTAAACATTAGCTGCTTTGGCGCCAATTTTTTTGATTACTAAAGTGGCAGTTGGGAATTTGGCTGTTCCAAAAAAATCATCAGCTTTTAGGTGACCGTTCAGTTTTCCTTGGTATTCTCCAGAAAGATCTGTAGCTGTCAATGAAGTCATATCGACTGTAAAAGATCCACCTACTAATTTACTTCCTTTTAAAACTACAGCTCCGTCTTTGAAATTTACAATACCATTATGTTGACCAGTTACTTTTTTTCCTACCCATTCGATAGTACTTTTTGTAGCGTCAATTTTTTTGGTTTGAGCTGAAACCGTTAGTGTAGCGAAGGCTACGAATGCGAATGCAATTGATTTTAAATTTTTCATTGATTTTAAATTTGTTTGTTGATTAATATTAAAGGGTTATAAATAATTCTTCGTTTGATTTTCTAACTTTTTTCTGATGTTGAGTGGCATCTTCTTCGCTTCTGTATCCGATAGGTGCTATCAATGCAGCATTCAAACCTAATTCGTTAAAGCCTAAAATTTCATTAACTTTAGCAGGAACAAAACCTTCCATCGGAGTAACATCAATTTTTAGCTCAGCAGCAGCATTCATTAAATTTGCAAGCGCTAAATAGGTTTGTTTGGAAGTCCAATTTTCTTTTTCTTCATCTGATTTGGCTCCGATTCCACCTTTCATAAAATCGCCATATCCACTTAAAGCGGTTACTGGAATATTTCTAGTTTCGGCAACATTGTTCAAATATCCATCGATATCAGCATCGGTAACAATGGTTTGATTTGCAAAAACGATTAAGTGCGAAGCATCAACAATCTGAGATTGTCCCCAAGCCGCAGGTTGAATTTTTGCTCTTAATTCTGGGTTTTCAATAATAAAAACTTTGTAAAGTTGCAATCCATAAGAAGACGAACTCAATCGGATGGCTTCTTTTAAGGTGTTTAAATCTTCAGTAGTGATTTTTTTGGCAGCATCGAATTTCTTTGTTGCGTATCTCCAGTTTTGATGGTCTAAAAAAGTACTCATATTGTATTTGGTATTTAATTTATTGATTTCTATATTTTTCTAATAATTGATTTAATAATTCTAATTCTTCTGGATTTAAGTTTTTGGAAAAAGAATTTTCGTGTTCTTTGACTTTTGGATCCAATTGGGTTAAAACTTCAAGCCCTTTTTGAGTGACAAGCACTTCAATTTTTCTTCTATTTTCAGAGCAAACGTTGCGAGTAACTAAATCCTTTAATAATAATTTATCTACTAATCGTGTAGTGTTACTTGTTTTGGCCAACATTCTATCTTGTATCACACACATATTAGCAGGATTCCCTTTTTGCCCTCTTAGTATTCGCAATACATTATATTGTTCTCCCGATAAATCAAATGGTTTTAAAATTTCATTAAATCTATCAGTCACCACATTTTGAGTGTACAATATATTTAGAATAATTTTTTTTGAATTATCTAAAGGTACTGTACTTTTTATTTCATCTTCAATTTTCATATTTGTATAGATGTAATTTGTAGGTACAAATGTAGTCGTATTTTTATTTGTATATACAAACGTTATGTTATTTTTGTGTTAAAAAATTTTGAAGCAGGAGGTATAAAAAATCGGTTTAAGCAAAATATAATATATAAGGGCTTTTATATACATGAATTATTCGAAACTTTTTTTAGCTATAAATATGAATAAATAGTAGTTTAACTTTAAAAATTTTGTGTTTATGATTTTTTTTTATGATTTATCACGATAAATCATAATATTTCGTGTTTTATGTTTACACGAAAACGTTTTCTTCAAATTATTATCTAATTAACAAATGTGTACATTTTTGTTTTCTAAAAACGTTGTATTTTTACCAAAAACAATACGATGGATTTAACACAAGAAGAATGGGTTTCACAATATGAAACTGAAGAAAACGCAGTTATTTTGGACGTAAGAACTGATGATGAGTACAATGACGGGATAATTTTTAATGCTATTCATTTAGACATTCATCAGGGACAAGGATTTATTGATGGTTTAGAAGCATTGGACAAATCTAAAAATTATTATGTCTATTGTCGCTCTGGAGTCAGAAGTGCGAAAGCTTGTCAAATAATGGATGACTTAGGCTTTAATAACTCCTATAATTTGATAGGAGGAATTCTCGATTGGGATGGCGAAATAGTTTCTCCATAAGTAGTAGTAAAATTTCAATCTGTTTTAAAATAAAATACTTTAACAAATGAATACAATTCCTCAAGAATTTCAAATAAACTCTTTGATTGTTCAAGACACCTATTTGGTTAATGGCAATTTAATAAAATGGACTGGAAAAACAACTCCTGTACATTCAACCATCTCTTCTACAGTAAATTACGAACCAACTTTGCTTGGAACAATTCCTTTCATGGGTGAAAAAGAGGCTATGGATGCCGTAGAAGCCGCCGATGCTGCCTACAATAATGGTCAAGGTTTGTGGCCAACAATGAAAGTTGTTGATCGTATCAAATGTATGGAAAATTTTGTGACTCAAATGAAAGCTGCTCGAAGTGAAGTAGTTAAACTTTTGATGTGGGAAATCGGGAAAACATTAGGAGATTCTGAAAAAGAATTTGACAGAACAGTAGAATACATTTACGACACTATCGAAAGTTACAAAGAGTTGAATAGTCGTAGTGCTCATTTCTCTAAAGTACAAGGGATAAATGCTATGGTACGAAGAGGACCTTTAGGTGTTGTTTTGTGCCTAGGACCTTATAATTATCCATTGAATGAAACTTTTTCTTTGTTGATACCTGCCCTAATTATGGGTAATCCTGTTATTTTTAAACCGGCTAAATATGGAGTGTTATTAATTTCTCCCTTGATGGAAGCTTTTAGAAGTTCTTTTCCTAAAGGTGTAATTAATATTCTTTTTGGTCGTGGTCGTGAGGTTGCTTCTCCAATTATGAAATCGGGTAAAGTTTCCATTTTGGCATTAATTGGTAATAGTAAATCAGCCATCGCGTTACAGGATTTACATCCAAATAAAAATAGATTGCGTTTGATTTTAGGATTGGAAGCGAAAAACCCTGCCATTATTTTACCCGATGCCAATTTAGATTTGGCTATTCAGGAATGTATAGCAGGTTCTTTATCCTTCAACGGACAACGTTGTACAGCATTGAAAATCTTATATGTTCACGAAACTATTGTTGATGAATTTAACAAACGATTTGCTGCCAAAGTAGATGAGTTAATTTATGGAAATCCTTGGGACAAATCAGTGTTTCTTACACCATTACCCGAAACCGATAAACCAGATTATATTCAGGAATTGATTGATGATGCCGAAAGTAAAGGAGCAAAAGTATTGAATCCAAAAGGAGGAGAGCGTAAAGAAAATTATATTTTCCCAGCGGTTCTTTATCCTGTAAATAAAGAAATGAGGGTTTACAAAGAAGAGCAATTTGGTCCGGTGGTACCCATAATTTCTTTCAAAAACATTCAAGAACCACTCAATGACATGGCGGAATCGCAATATGGTCAGCAAGTGAGTTTGTTTGGTCAAGATATAAAAACCATTGCGCCACTTATTGATACCTTAGTAAATTTGGTATCGAGAGTCAATTTGAATAGTTCTTGCCAGCGAGGCCCAGATGTTTTTCCATTTACGGGTAGAAAGGATTCAGCGGTTGGTACACTAAGTATTCATGATGCATTGCGTTCTTTTTCGATCAGAACTTTTGTAGCTTCAAAGGACAACGAATACAATAATGGTATCTTACAAGATTTACTGAATAGCAAAGAATCAAATTTCATCAATACAGATTATATTTTGTAACAAAACATAATCAAAAATCTAAACCGCATCTGTTTTACTTTTGCGGTTTTTTTGGCTTAAAAAATAATTTAATTTTCAATAAATGTAGCTCAACTGCAAATAATTAATAGCATTATTCAAAATTGTTTGATGTATTTGAAATTTCTACAACAGCCACAGATTATTGTATTTGTTATGAAATCATTTATTTTTAAATATTTCGTTATATTTATAGTGTTTCAATAGAATATTCGTAGTATCTTTACTATGCAAATTTAAATATTTAGACTATGAAAAGTAAATATTTGTTATTAGTAACTATTGCATTATTATTTTTAGGAAGCACTAGTATTGCTCAAAAACCTTGGGTAGTTCCAGAATATTCTAAAGGTTTAAAAAATCCTTTTGCTGGAAATACAGCGGCGACTGCTGAAGGAAAAGTAATATACGAACAAATGTGTGTTTTATGCCACGGGCTCGAAGGCAAAGGAAATGGAGAGGCAGGATTAAGTCTTGAGAAAAAACCAGCCAATTTTTTAGCGTTAAAAGACCTTAAAAAGGAAACTGACGGTGAAATTTTTCAGAAAATAACTGTTGGAAACCCACCAATGTCGTCTTATGACGAGTTGTTGACAGAAGACCAACGGTGGCAATTGGTCAATTATATCAGACAACTCCATAACAACAAGTAATTAAAAAAATATAGAAAACTATTCACATCGGACAACAAAGTTATACCTTTAGAATAAAAGTGATATTCTATTTCAATAACGAATAGTGTTTTTTTAGGCTTGTGAAACTTTTGGAATGGAAATTAAATTTAGGGTTCTTACCTAAAGTAATGTTAAAATTAATTATTATGAATGTTTGGGTGAAATCGCGTTTTGAGGGAGATAATTTAGAATAATACTTCATAATTCCGATAGCGTTTTGTCATCGTTCTATATTTTGCCAAGTCTTTTTAGTTCCCAGAAACACTTTGCAGTCGCTGTAATGTCAACTAACGCATTATGAGCTTCTTCAAATCCTGTTCTAAAAAGTTTATAATGCAACTCCGATAATTTTGGCCATTTGTAACCGTAAGGTCCGTCTATTGTACAAAAATTTGTAGAACGTTCCATTGTGCAGATTTTGTTTTTAGTGGGAATACTGTTCTTCATTCCATTTCTTAAAAACTCAGAACCTACAATTTTTTCGTCAAAAGACATATTGTGTGCTACCAGATAACTTGCTTGGTCAATTAGAGAATTAAACTCTTGCAATACGGAAAGTATTGAATGTCCTTCTCTGAGTGCTTTTGCAGTTGATATTCCGTGAATTCTTGAAGCATTGGCAGGTATCGTAAATCCTTCCGGTTTTATAATAAAATCCCCTTCTGATATTTTGTTGCCATAATTGTCATAATATAAGAATGCAAGTTGAACAAGCCTTGGCCAGTTGTCAAGTTTCGTTACTGGTGCTTTCCAGTTTCTGGGTAGCCCTGTTGTTTCTGTGTCAAAAAATAGATACATTTTTATTTTGTTTTAATTTATTGAATATCCCAGTCCGAAAAGTCGGTGATTTTTAGTTCGTGTTTTCCAGTTTCTAACTAACTTTATTTTGGTTTTAATTTTATGTCAGTCACAGACTGAGGAACGCATCCTCAAAGTCGGAGACTTTGCGGAGCAGGGTAATATCCAATTATTAAATTCAATGAATTTGTTTTTGCTTCACCATTTCCCCATACCTTTCCTTTGGTTGTGTTAGTTAATCCTAGATTTTCTCTAATTTCCATAGAAATTGAGTTTTTTTTGTTTAATACAATCATTTTTCCTATACCGATTGCTAATCCAAAATCGGTCTTACTGTTACGATCCGTAGTATTAACTGTGCCATTATTTATTCCCTCAATATCTGGTAGGTCATTTGTTATATTTGATTTTAATAAATAACCAATAAACGGTCCTCCATTTGCATAAAAACTATTTTTGTTTCCAAAATTATATTTTATCATTATGGGTAAAACTAAATAATCATTATTTTTTTTTACAGTAAAAAAATATCTTTGAGTATTACCATTAGTATCCGTAATTTCAATATTGTCGTCTCCTTTTTGACTTTTTCGTTCGTAATTAAGTTCTAATTGTAAACTCAGTTTTTCTTTAATGTGGTATTCAAAATTGATTCCGCCCAAATAAGCAAATGCTGGACTTTCGGAAATAACAGGATCAAAGGCTGCAGGAATATCATATCCATAAAATGTTGCATAATTTAATCCGGCGTGAATCCCGAATTTAATATTTGAATTTTGCGAATAATTTAGAAATGAAATTAATAGCAATAAAATGCTTAAAAGTAATTTTTTCATAATTTTTGAATTCTGTTTTGGTTTTATATTTTCGTTTTTTTTTGATGCAAAATAACGTTTGGGCTTCTAAGTCGGGAGACGTGGTAGAGTGTATTATCGGAATTGCGCAGCGGTATTAATCGACACCCTATTGCAAAACATTTTTTTCGTAATCCCAAAAGAAGGCTGTCTCGAGGTTCTCTTTTTTGTAATGGGTTAATTCGGTTTTGGTAATGGTGCTACTATTCATTTTCGCCAAAGGCACTATAAATAGTTCTTGCGGTTTATCGGGTGTTCCGCCTAGTCCAATAACCACAAAAACTGGAATGTTCAGCTTGGTTGCATAGTCTTGATAATTTTTTACTTGGTAATCTTTTGCCCATTCTATATCGTTATTATAAAAGTTTTTACGCCATTTACACTCAATAGCAAAAGCTTGCTTGATGCTTTTCGCTTTAAAATCAAATACAACTTCTAGGTCGGGAAAATGATTGGAAACTGCATAAATCCCATCCACATATTTGTCGCTGCGCCACTCTTGCAGTCTAAAATATTTTCGGCTAAAGTGTTGCACTACATATTTTTCGAAAGCATCGCCTTTCACTTTGTTGTCGTGGTTGGTTTGTGGTTTATTGTTTATTGTTGGTGTTTGACGGCTTGTTGTTGCAGTTGCGTTTTTTTGTGGTTTTCTAACTACCATTATCCCCGCAATAACTAGCACCAACCCGATAATTATTATTATATATCCCATTTTATGATTCATATTTTATCTTATTTCTATTTTACGCAATTTCTATTGTATCTATTTCCTTAATCAATCTATCTGTTTCTGTTAGTGCAACTATTATTTTTTGATAATGTGCAATATCATCAAACTCCAGTTTTCTTCCTTTTCGGTCTTTGAGCCATTTTTGGATTTGAATATTTTCTGTTTTTTATTTCCTCATCCTTTATTTATTGCATTTAAAATACTTTCAACAGATTCTGTATTCATTTTAGTAAACGCAAACCATTTTTTACCCAAATCTTTAAGTGATGCACCCAAATGATATACTGTTGTGTTATCAATGATTATAAATCGGTCGTGGCTTTTTTCAAAATTTTGGATGGCAAAATTTCCATATTGTTCGTTTGCTTTCTTTACATCTAATGCAAAGGCTTTTGAAATGTTTTTGGTCAGTAATAAAGCTTTTACGTTTTTATCTTTTTTACTTAGATGAGATAGTGTGTCCTCATTCATATAATTATCAATTAGAACAATACTGCTGTTTGCCGAGCGAATAATTTTGGAAGTTAGTTCATAAGCATCGAAAACTTGTCCTTCAAAAAAAACACCTTGCTGGGGTAATTGCGAAGATTGTATTTGTAGCGCAATTGTTTCTATTTTTTTTGAAAGATCTTCAATATTATTCTCAACCCTATCGATTCTTTGATTCAGTGCGTATCCTTTTAGCAAGTAGTCCCGTAATACATTTGTTGCCCATATTCTAAACTCCGTACCTTGTTTTGATTTTACACGGTAGCCCACAGAGATAATTACATCTAAATTATAGTATGCTATAGTTCTTTGAACCTTGCGCAAACCTTCTTCTTGAACTGTCAAGTATTCCTTGACAGTTGAAATCCTTTTCAGTTCGCCTTCTTTGAAGCAATTGTTAATGTGTAAACTTATATTTTGTTTTGTTTGGTTGAAAAGGGTTGCCAATTGAGCTTGAGTAAGCCAAACCGTTTCTTCATCCAGCCTCACTTCGATATGCTCGGCTAGTTCGTTGGGGCGATATAATATTATTTCATTTTTCATTCTATTTTTTCAATTTCTTTACAAAAATATTGATTCTAATATTATTCTATTTAATCTATGAAATCGTGCGGGTAAGACATATTTCTAATTATGCCCTCGTCAAAAATCTTTGAAATTTTAAAGTCGTAGTTCTTATCGTTCTTCACATCCTTAAGTAAATCTTCTAATGCGATTTGCTTTTCATTTGATAGTCCATAACCTAAAATAATATTTTTAATTTCGATTTGAGGAAATTCGTCCAATACAATATCTTTTTCATCTGAAAACGGATAATTTAAATCTAAAAAAGGATGTCTGTTTCTTAAAAATAATTTATTGAAATTTTTAACCTCATATCGATTATTGATGTCTTTATAAACTGATTCTAATTTATATTTATCATATTTCCAAAATTTATCATACAACAACATTCGAACCTCGTTTTCGATACTGTATCTTTTTACTTTATGAAAGGAAAAAAGTGCTACAAATAATTCGGTAAAATTATTAGGAAAAAAATTAGGATTTTCGTTGATGAATTCTTCAGTTAATTTTTTTAAATCATTAATTGGTTTTAGTTCTTTGTCGCCATATTGCATTTTTCCAAATAGAAATTGGCTTGGATTTGGCTTGGTAAATTCAAATTCTATAGCAACGCCTCGCCCTTTGTCGGCATATACTTCCCACATATAATCGTCTCGCCTCGTTTTGGAGTTTGATTCACAAAGCGACAAACAATATAAATGTTCTTTTAGTTCTTCAATTATAGCATTATCAATAGGATTTGCGGGAGATTGAGATTGAGCAAAAACATCCAATGCGTAATTAATTTCTTTATTGTCTATCAAGTTGCCGAAAGCTGACATTCGTAAAAAGCCGCTTTCTAAAATAGTTTTTAAACTAAATAAATTGGTAAAGTGCAGAAATTTCCAATCTCCTTTGTATTCATAAACACTATCATTTAATAAACCTTTTGGTAGCATATGTCCCTCAAAATTAGTAGCTAATTCATCTGGTGCACTCCACATAGATGCATCTGCAAATTTTGCATTTGGCAAAATAGGCTTTATAACCTCATTTAGAAATTTATCAACATTACTAATGTTTTGCTCTGTAATTTTACCTAATGCCATATCTATTCTATCTCAATTTTATCAATCTCCCTCATAATTCTATCCGTTTCTGTCAAAGCCACAATAATTTTTTGATAGTGCAAAATATCATCAAATTCGAGTTTTCTTCCTTTTCTGTCTTTGAGCCATTTTTGTGCGGGTTGATAACCACCAATGTAGAAATTCCAAGCTATTTCGGGAACATTTTCGAAATGTTGGGTTTCGTTGATGTAAACATTGCCTTGAAAGGCAGGGCTATTGATGCTTTCAAACCTTGGCTTTGAAACCACACAATCCCCATCAATATTAAACTCGGTGATGTAGTTTTCTACTGTGGCGCTTTCCAGCAAATGAATTTCTCGTATTTGAGCACCTAGATTTGTCAACTTTTCAAAAGTGGACAAATCTTTTGGATACGGAATTTTAGGGAAATCTATTTTCAGGAATTCTTTGTATTTCTCTCTGTAAGTTGGCGAATGTAAAACGGCGTAGATGTAATCGAGAATATCGATGGGCGCAAAAACGTTGCGTGTAGAGACGTTGCATTGCAACGTCTCTACGGCGTGCGTTTTTTCGTTTTCAAACTGCAAACCCAAACCTTTTGCTATTTTATTTACAATTTCGGGGTTTAAATTTGGAACTCTTTCTTCGTTGCCACCTGTTGTTAATTGTCCTTTGGTTTCGGGGTAGAGGTATAAGGGAAAAACTTGACATCCCTCTTTTGTTTTATTTGAAATAAAACATTGATCAGATATTATATTTGAAATAAATATGTGATGGAAATTATTTTCTGCCAATTGTCTCGTCGAAATGATAGCTACATTTTTATTATCTAAATGCTTTAATACTTTTGTATTCAATCTTGCAACAAAATTTGTGTCATAATATATATATCTCTTATCAAAACATCTATAATTTTGTATTCTAAAATGCTCTTCAATTATACCGTTTTTTTGAATTTGATTTCTAGATTTTATCAAATCCCAATTATCATTGTCTTTTAATTTTAAATCATATTTATTTGATAAATTTTCATTCGATAACTCTTCTCCTAAAAAATCATTCAATCTCTTTTTTATAGTAGCCTTACTAAAGTCTGTGATAAACTTATCTCGTTTTGTTAGTAAACCTAACGAATTTATAATGTACAATTCATTTAAAGCAAATCCTTTATTATACTCTTTTTGTTCATCAAAATTCTTATTGACAAAAAAGTAATTTGGTGCAACATTTGGTAACTCAACAAAATCAATATTTTTTATGGAATTTTCTGAAAGGAAATCATATTTAAAATCTCGTTTACCAAACAAGTCATAATGGAAAACTTTGCCCAACTCGGTTGGTTTTTTATTTCCTGTTTTTACAAAAATAGTTATCGCAACGCCTTGCATAATATCAAAAACATTGACATCTGCCGAACCATCAGGGCAAACCTCTTTCTTTTTAGAATTTCCGTGTAAATCTATCGTATAAATTTTGTCGTAGGTTTTTAATAAATTCCAACGCATTCCTCTAAAAGTAGGATTATCCAAAAATCCGTGTGGGTTGATGAAGGCTAAAATTCCGCTTCCGTTTCTTTCTATATAATGTTGTCCGTAACGCAAAAACTTAACGTAATCGTCATTTATAAATTTTGAGTTTTGTTCTTTTAGTTTTTCTTTTCCGCCTGGTTCTTTTTTGTAATCTTCCATCAATTTCATAATCCATTCGCCTTTGTTGTTGCTTTCGCCGCTATACGGCGGATTCCCCATCACAATCATCACGGGCGCATCTCTTTTTATAAAATTGGCTTCGTTGGCTTCGCTGCTCAACCAGTTGGCAAAAAGTGTTCCTGTATCGGGGTGGCTTTCTTCGAGAGAATTGGTCAAATATATTTTTAATCGTTGGTCTTTTGTGGGTTTAAAACCGGTTTCGGTCAATAATAAATCTATTTGCAAATGTGCCATAGCATAACTTGCCATCAACAATTCAAAACCAATGAGCCTAGGCAACAAATGGTTTTCTACATAGTTGCTCCACATTCCTTGTTGTCCCTTGAATTTTTTGTGAATGTGTTTGATTACTTCTGCAATATAAGTGCCTGTTCCTGTGGCTGGATCCAGCAGCTGTACTCGGTGTACTTCTTGCTCTATTGGTTTGCCTTGTACGCTTACTTTTATTTTTATTTTGCTGTTATCCGCAATGCCTTGTGGCAAACCAAATTCGGTTTTCAAGATATCATCAATTGCCCTAATCTGGAAACCAACTACTGGATTTGGTGTGTACCAAACGCCTCGCGCTTTTCTTAATTTGGGGTCGTATTCGCTAAGGAAAGTTTCATAAAAATGGATAATCGGATCTTCCATTTTTGTAGATTTTCCGTAGTTTTTCAAGATTTCGGCAACATTACACGCCAAGAAAATCTCAATCAAACTATCTACAATCCATTTGATGCGGTCGTCTAAATCTGGACCCGCAATGTAGCCAAACAATTTTCTTAAAAACGGATTCGATTTTGGGATGAGCTCTGCGGCTTCTTGTCGGGAAAAGTTTTCTAAAGTAGGGTCGTGCAAACGAGCTGCAAACATTCCGTAGGCAATGGTTTGCGCATAAACATCGGCAAAACCTTTTGGCGTAATATCGTGAATTAAGATGTCTTTGAAAGCGTTCATTTGGTCTTTCAAGGTACTGTTTTCTTGATTGTCTTCGTCAGAAGTCAATGCTTTCTCAATCACATCCGACAATAATCGGGCTTTTCCCGCCATCATTTCTGCCAGTTTTTTGGAGTTTTTTATGGTTTGCGATACCGTTGAACAAAAATCTTTGATGAGGTTTATAAACGCTGCAAAATTTTCAGGCAGTGGTATGATTTGCTCCGTAGGGACAGGTCGCGACCTGTCCGTACTTAATGCCCTGTCCGTACCCAATGTTGCAATGGCAATTTTTGTTATAAATATTCCATCGCGATACAGATGAAAATCCAAATAATCGGTAAAAATTAAATTGTTTAATGAGCTTTTATAGCGGTCAAATTGTTCTTTGTTTCC
This sequence comes from Flavobacterium sp., assembly GCA_043770265.1. Lineage (GTDB taxonomy): Bacteria > Bacteroidota > Bacteroidia > Flavobacteriales > Flavobacteriaceae > Flavobacterium. The sequence goes on from JAYVIK010000024.1 coordinate 17,665, forward strand.
TGTTTTTTTAAGACCTGATAAATCTTTGTCGCCAATGTCTTTGGCCTCGATAAATCCTACTGGAATCCCGCTATCGGATCGGGACAAGTTATCTTTTTTGGTTAGAATGTAATCAGGTGCGCCGCATTGTTGGCGTTTGGGTTCGTTGGTAGCTCTAATTTCGGGAACAATACTTTCTATAAGTTGTTCGAGCAAACCTCTAAAGGTGTGTTCGGTTGCGTTTCCAAGTTTATATTTGGCGTTTATGTTGTCGATGTATTGTTCTAAAGTCATTTGTTTTTTATCAAAATTGGTTTTGCTAAAATATGTTATTTCTGTAAATTAATTATGTAAATAGTACAAAACATTTGGTTAAATCTATTGCCCTAGCCCAGATGGAAACGGCATACTCTTGTGGCGGCGTTCGCCACAAGAGATATAGTGGACAGCTGGAAATAGCTCCTCGCAATGACAGGGTTAAAAATACAATTTACAAGCTGAAACCTGCAATCTAAAATCAAAAAGCACTGTCTTTGGACGGCGTTTTTTTGTTTGACAAAAGCCGGTTGGACAATCTGCAATCTGCAATCTACAATCTGCAATCTAAAATCTGCAATCTAAAATCTAAATGTCATCTTGTCATATTATTTTCCGCCAATTTTAACATAAACTGACAATGTCAAGACTGTCATTGGCTTGGCACAAAGATTGACTATTGCATCTCGAGATGTTAAAATAAGTATTCAATAAAAATTAAATATAAATAAAATGGGTAAAATAATCGGAATTGATTTAGGTACTACCAACTCTTGTGTTTCTGTAATGGAAGGTAATGAAGCAGTTGTTATTCCTAACGCAGAAGGAAAAAGAACAACACCGTCTATCATCGCTTTTGTTGAAGGTGGCGAAATTAAAGTAGGTGATCCTGCTAAGAGACAAGCAGTAACTAATCCAACTAAGACTATTGCTTCTATCAAACGTTTTATGGGTCATTCTTTTGCTGAAGTTTCTGCTGAAGCCAAAAGAGTTTCTTACAAAGT